>JADEXW010000197.1 GCA_015206935.1 Pseudanabaenaceae cyanobacterium LEGE 13415
GGCTTGGAGATGGTCGATCGCGTTCCACTCCTGACCGAAGCGACTACATACAACTTAAATTACTTAACCACCAAAGCCGAAAAGTTAGGGCACTTATTTCTTCGCACGTATTTAACAACGATCGCACTACATCTGCGTGACGATCTCAATTCGGTGACTGAGCGATATGCACTGCTCGAAAAATTGCGGCAAGTAGCAAAGTCTCATGATCTGATGCTTCAAGAAGAAAATCGACCGATGGCTTTAGCGTTGTTCGATCGCTCTTCATTGATTATTCATTTGGGATTCGAGCAAGAGATTGTGAATGATGCGGACTGGTACAAGTCGCCAAAACACTCGTTTACACGCTCGATCGCGAAGATCCTAGACGACATTGCCTTAGGCTTGTCGTTAGAGAAATTAGAATTCATAGTCTCACCCGGCACTGATCCGCTCGTGGGTCTACAAGTTCAACTCGATCGACAAACCTTTCCCCTTGGTCATCCGTTGCCGTCTAAAGTTTGTGAATCGCTTTCAACGCAAACGATTTACAGTTTCGTCAAACTCTAAAATCAGGGTGCATTTACCGCTTCAACTAAATCAGAAGGTTCTACGGTTGTCTCAATCGTTTCTGGCGTTTCTTGGAATACCACCAGATCAAACCAGAAGGTCGTTCCACAACCAACTTCACTTACCAAACGGACTCGGCTGCGATGTCGCTCGATGATATTTTTCACGATCGACAATCCCAACCCAGTTCCTTCAAGCGTATGCACCCGATTTTCCACTCGGAAGAATCGATCGAAAATTGCTTCTTGATCGACTCCATCAATTCCAATTCCTGTGTCACAAACTTCGACGCGCACAAATCGCTGAGATTGAGAGTCATCCCAAGGCAGTGAGTAGGCTCGAATTGCTACTTTTCCGCCTGCTTCAGTGAATTTCAACGCATTGCCGACGAGATTTGCAAAGACCTGAAGCAGTAGATCGTAATGTCCGAAAACAGGCGGCAAGTTTGGCTCAACATCTTGAATGAGTTCGATGCCTTTGTCTTTTGCATTCAGTTGATAAGTTCTCAACGTTTGCTCGATCGGTTGAATTAGCTCGATCGCTTCAAACTGATAGATTTTGCACGATTCCAATCGAGAAAGATCGAGGACATCATTAACGAGGCGAGTTAATCGATCGGTTTCTCGATTCGCTGTTTCTAAGAATTCATGCTTCTGAGTTTCGGTCAGTTCCTCACCGTATTCGTATAGCGTTTCGATAAACGATTTGATATTAAACAGCGGCGTTCTCAATTCGTGAGAAACATTGCTAATGAACTGGCTCTTGGCTTCGTTTAGTTCAACTTCGCGGGTAATGTCTTGAACGGTGACAGCAATGCCTTTTACGTTGTCACGAACGGGATCAATCACGGCATTGAGCAAGACTCGGAGCGTTCGATTATTTGGCTCGATCGCTGTAATCCGAAATTCAGCTTCTTCCCGCAATTCGCCTCGCGCCATCTGAAACAGCGGTCGAGTTAGTTCAATCTGAATCGCGACAGGGAAGGTATAAAGCGCATTTTCACCTTCGATCGATTTCCCATCCCAACCAAAGATTTTCCGCGCCGTGGGATTTGCTAACACGATCTGCATATTGGCATCGAGCAACACCGCGCCATCTGCGATCGTTGAAATCAAGGTTTCTAATTTCGCTTTTTCTGCGGTTAGTTCTTCAATATTCTGCTCTTCGTAACGCTCTAATCGTTCTGCCATGTCATTGAAACTGGCAATTAATTCACTCAGTTCAACTCCAGCACCCACAGGCAGATCGACCCGCTGTTTGAAATTTCCTTTCGCAATATTGCGAACGCCGATCACTAGTTCCCGAATTGGTTTGGTGATTTGTAGCGCATTGAAAACGGCTCCGAGAATCACCATCACCCAAATTGAGACGAAAACCGCGATCGTCACATCTCGCGTTAAGTGTGAAGAAGTGACGACCGTTGGATTTGGATTCGTTCCAATGGCTAAAACCCCCAGATATTTACCCTCAGAAACCAGCGGCACAAACACATCTGTAACTTCGCCATCGGGCGTGAGATGCTGCCGCACCATTGGTCGATCGGTATGTTCGCTAAAATCTTCGGGCAGTTGAATCTTGCGCTGAATTGTTAGCGAATTCTGGACTTCCGAATCAGAAAAGGGAATCCCGAAAAAGATATTCCCTTCCGCATCTGCATAAAGCATATAGCGAATACTCGACGTACTGCTAAAAAACCGATGCGAAAATCGAGCGAGTTCCGTTCGATTCTCTTCATTCACCAATGGTGCAACATTCGCTGCCATCAGCAATCCTAAATCGCTACCAAACCGCGTATCGTTCAATCGGGCATCCATTTGGATCGTATTCACCGCCCAAAAAGTTAACCCACTCATCACGATCGAGACAACTAACGTAGCTGCCGCCATAAGTTTTGTCTGGAGGCTAAAACCAGACCACCAGCGGCGCAGAACATCTGGGATTTGGGCGACGTAGGATGACACAGTTAATTTATGAAGGTTATAGAACAACAAACAAAACTTAATCGATCGTTTGATTTGTCGGGTTTTTCTTCATCTTACTGCGTTTACTTACTCTTTACTCGATGTCCAATATCGCGGCGATAGTACATGCCCTCGAATTGAATGCGATCGACCGCTCGATAAGCGGCATCGATCGATTGATCAAAGGTTTCCCCGATCGCGGTCACGCCAAAGACTCGTCCGCCTTCTGTGACTAATTGATAGTTCTTTAGTTGAGTTCCCGCATGAAACACAGCAGCTCCAGTTTCTTCTGCGGCTTCAACTCCTGTCACAGGTAAACCTTTGAGATAGTTTCCAGGATAGCCACCGGATGCAATCACGACACAAGTTGCTGCGCCTGACTTCCATTCAATTTCGGGAAACTCTGCTAATTTTTGTTGAGTGCAAGCATACAACAGCTTTTCTAATGGCGTTTCTAACAAAGGCAAAATGGCTTGAGTTTCTGGATCACCAAAGCGGCAGTTAAATTCGATAACTTTCGGATTGCCTTCGGGTGTGATCATCAATCCAGCATAAAGAACGCCACGATAATCAATTTGTCGATCGCGCAACACTCGAATGGCTGGCTCTAAAATCTCTTGCTGAATCCGAGTCATGAGTTCTGGTGTCACGATCGGGGCTGGAGCATACGCGCCCATTCCCCCTGTGTTCTCTCCAGTGTCCCCTTCACCAATCCGCTTATGATCTTGAGCAGGCAATAACGGGCGAATCGTTAAGCCATCGGTCACAGCCAGAATCGAAACTTCCTGACCTGTAAGGCATTCCTCGATTAAGACTTGGCTTCCCGCTTTTCCAAATTGACCAGAGAAACAAGCCTCGATCGCGCTTTCAGCTTGTTCAACTGATTCCGCCACGGTCACACCTTTTCCAGCCGCTAAACCATCCGCTTTAATCACGATCGGTGCGCCTTGAGTGCGAACATACTCTTTTGCAGAATTCGCATCCGTGAACACTTCTGCTCGTGCAGTCGGAATGTTTGCCTCACGCATCAATTCTTTCGCCCAAGCCTTACTCGATTCGATTTGTGCGCCTTCCTGAGTTGGACCAAATACCTTTAAATCCTGTTTCCTCAAATAATCGGTAATCCCCAGAGAAAGCGGCAATTCGGGGCCGACAACCACCATTCCAATATTATTCACTAAGGCATATCGCGCCATGCCTTCAAAATCGTCGATCGATAACCCCAAATTCCGACAATTTTTCAGTGAAGCCGTTCCCCCATTTCCTGGAACGCAGACCACTTGCTGCACTTGCGGGGACTGCAAGAACTTCCAAGCCAGCGCATGTTCGCGCCCACCATTGCCAACAACCAAAACTCTCACAGTTCCCCTCGCTCGTGAATGAATCTAAGAACTAGCACGATCGATGATCAATGTCATACCAAATCAATCTGTCAATGCCCCAGATGCTTCGCCCCCTAAATCCCCCAATTCTGGGGGACTTTGATTCTTGTTCCCCCAGAATTGGGGGCTAGGGGGCAACGCGAATCCGTAGCACCCAAAAATCAATCTAGTATCACCGCTAGTCCAGTACAAATCTTAAGCCTAACTGAAAAGTTTTCGATGCAAGAAAAATGATGAATTTTCATTTCCTGGCTTGCAATCCGTTAAATTTGAAACGAATTTCCGGATCAGTACGGAAACTTTTCGGTAGCCTAGAATTCTGGTAGATCAAGACTTAGGACATGACAATGACGAAACGATGCCATTGGAGCGCGATCGTACTTGCTGGATTTTGCTCATTTTCCCTGACGGCTCACGCGGCTGAACCGACTCAACCTCAACAGCCCGATCGCTTCTCAAACCCGCTCGAATTGAAAACCCCTGATCCGCTGCTTCCCGGTGGTTTGAATCGTCCCTTGTCCGAAGCGGAAAAGCAAACTCTCCGGACAGCACTCGAACAACTCAATAACGAGGCGAGTGCAAAATTACGATCGGGCGATACGCTCGGCGCATTCAATATCTGGAACCGTGAACTCAGACTAAGACGCGCTCTCGGACTGCTCGAAGAAGTGCAAGCTCTGGGACGAGTTGGAAATATAGCTTGGGTACAAAATCAGTCAATCCAAGTCCGATTTATTACAAATCGATTGTCAGCAATTCAAACTCAGTTACAGCAACCTTTAAAAAATCAAACGACATTGCCAGAACGATCGCAAGTTTTCCCAGCATTGGGGATCGCATTTCAACAAGTGCGATCGCCAGGTCTTGCACTGAATGTGTATCAGCAGATGTTAACCGAAGCTCGATCGCGCAAAGACCCGATTGCAGAAGTGAACTTGCTCAATACGATCGGGCAATTACACCTGAGTTGGTTTGATTATCCGAACGCGATCGCAACTTATACCGAGTTGCTCAATCTAGCAAAATCCCGCAATGATGCTGCGAACATTGAATTGAACTTAGTTCAGCTTGCTTATGTTCACGAACAAGCGAGACAACCCGCGCAAGCTGTGACCTATCAGCAACAATTAATTGAGCTTTATCAACGTAATCCACAGCAAGCCTCATTAATTGCTCCGCTAAAGATTCGACAAGCAGACAATTTTGCTGCCGCTAATCAGTTAGAAGCCGCCGAAAAAGCCTATCAAGAAGCATTTCAACTTGCACAGCCGCTTGTTCAGCTTGCTTATGCGAGTGATGCTTTACGAAAATTAGGTGCGTTATATCGATCGAACAATCGACTTGATGCTGCTTTGCAAGTTTATGAATACCTTGCCAGTGTTCAACAGCAGGCGTATAACTCGTTTGGCGTGATGGATGCGTTTGATCAGATTGGACAAATTCAACTTCAACGCAAAGCCCTACCAGAAGCGGCGAATGCGTTTCGTCAAGGATTAGAACTCGCAAAACAAGTTAACTATCGCGTTGATTACTTCACCGAACAGATTCAGAAAATTCAGGCATCTCGATAGAACTCTACTGTTCATACATCCGTCGTTTTTGCTGCGGTTGTAGCGCAAGAAACTACAGTAGAATTCCATTGGATAGTCGCTCTCGGTTGATCCTCAACCATTCCTATCATCAAGAGTTACTAGAGATAACCATTGTTTTCTTGAATAGCTTTGGGATTGTGCATTCTGCGATCGCAATGTTACTTTCTACTTAATCCCTAGCGGAGTTTGCCTAATTCACGATTTATCTTGTGAAGCGGAGGAACCAGATTTGGGGCGAATCCAAGGTTTGTACTGGTGACACTGGTTGCCCAACAGAACCGAGGAAGGGCATCTCTCAGCCCTAGCCCGTCAGCTAACTTCGTCGGCTGTGAGGGAAACTGAAGAGGCAGCATTTTGGGTGTTGATTCTCATTCAGTGTCCTGCATAAGTACGGTTCAGATCGGTTGGTACTTGGTGTAGCACACACATCATATTGTGAGGAACTCTTGAGTCTTTAAGAGTTCACGTTTCCTTTAGGTTGCACATCGGTTCAGGCTGTGTGTTGCGATCGTCCTTCCTCACGTTTGCACTTCTTCTAACACCCACTATGAAACAGCATGGTTCTTTGTCGCGTCGTCGCTTTTTGCTGACTGCGACTGCTTCCGCGATCGGCACATTAACATTGCATGGCTGTGTGAATTCTGTTGCTCAAACTCAATCCACAGGCGGGAAAGCGACCCTAGAAACGAATTCTGTTGCACTGGGTTTCTTGCCTGTGATTGATTCTGCACCGCTGATTGTGGCAAAAGAGAAAGGATTGTTCGCGAAGCATGGATTGACCGATGTGAAGTTGGCGAAACAGCCATCCTGGGCGGCTCTGCGCGATAACGTGGAAATTGGCTCTGAGGGTGGCGGGATCGATGGCGGTCACTTTCAAAGTCCGATTCCTGAACTGATTTCTGAAGGACTGATCACGAACGGGAATCGTAAAGTGCCCATGTATGTGTTGGCGCGGCTGAATACGCATGGAGTCGGAATCTCGATCGCATCAAAGTACCAAGATTTGCAAGTGAATCGGGATAGTTCTCCGATGAAGCAAGCCTTTGCAAAAGCGAAGTCTGCAAATCAGCCGTTGAAGTGTGCCATTACCTTTCCTCGAAGCTCGATCGATTTATGGTTGCACTATTGGTTAGCAGCAGGCGGCATTGATCCAACCCGTGAAGCAGATATTTTGGTGATTCCTCCTGCTCAAGTGGTGAGCAATATGCAGCGGGGCACGATGGATATTTTCTGCGCCACTGATCCTTGGAACGCTCGATTAGTGAATGAGAAAGTTGGATTCACTGCCGTAACTACCGGGGAACTGTGGAAGAATCACCCAGAAAAGTCATTTACGATGCGAGCCGATTGGGTAGATAAAAATCCGAAAGCAACGATCGCACTTCTTCAAGCCGTTCAAGAGGCGCAACAATGGTGCGACAAGCCTGAGAACCGTAGTGAACTTGCGACGATCATGGCGAAACGAGAATATACAGGTGCGCCCCTGGAAGCGATCGCAGGTCGGTTGTCAGGCAAGTTCGATTACGGCAATGGGCGCGTTGTAGAAGATCCATCGCTAGCAGTCAAATTCTGGGCGAATGGCGATGTTCCAATTTCGTATCCATACAAGAGTCATGATACTTGGCTACTCACTGAGAATGTTCGCTGGGGTAAGCTCTCACCGGATCTTGATCTCAAAGCGCTGATTAACCGGACGAATCGCGCAGACCTGTGGCAAGAAGCAGCGAAACAGCTTGGAGTCCCAACTGCACAGATTCCGACCAGTTCTTCTCGTGGTATTGAAACTCTGTTTGATGGAGTGAAATTTGATCCAGAGAATCCACAGGAATATTTGAAGAGTCTCAAGATTCGGAAGGTTTAATCGAGACGCGATCGCAGCAAAAATTAATGCACGATCGCGTCCCATAATCGGTAGCATCAAGATCGTTCTAAAATTACAATTCGTGATGAATCCTGCGCTTAGTCAACTTGGAATCGAAATGTCTCGCTTGTCCGGGGTTCGGGCGATTATGAAGGACATTATTGAAACGTTGAGGGCAGGAGCGGGACAAACTTTTATCAATCTCAGTGCTGGAAATCCGGTGATTTTGCCAGAGGTTGAACAGCTTTGGCGTGATTGTACTCAGGAATTGTTAGCGAGTTCTGAGTATGGCGATGTCGTTTGTCGGTATGGTGCAAGCCAAGGATATCAGCCGTTGATTGATGCGATCGTACAAGATTTCAATCAGCGCTATGGATTGCAATTGAGCGATCGTAATATTTTGATCACTCCCGGAAGTCAGAGCCTTTATTTCTATGCTGCAAATGCTTTTGGTGGATACACAGCAAGCGGTGAACTGAGAAAAATTGTGCTTCCCTTAAGTCCGGACTATACGGGATATGGTGGCGTAACACTCACACCAGAAGCCCTGATCGCATACAAGCCAGAATTAGACATTGATCAGGAAAATCATCGCTTTAAGTATCGTCCGAATTTCAATCAATTACAAATCAATGAACAAACTGGATGTGTAATTTTTTCACGTCCTTGTAATCCAACTGGAAACGTTTTAAGCAACGACGAAGTGAATAAGATTACTTCACTTGCAGCAATTCACGATGTTCCAGTTTTAATTGATTCTGCATACGCGCCTCCATTTCCAGCATTGAACTTTACAGAAATGTCTCCGATGTTTGGCGGGAATGTGGTTCACTGTATGAGCTTATCGAAAGCGGGATTGCCGGGAGAACGAATTGGAATTGCGATCGGTGAACCTGAAATCATTCAAACGTTAGAGTGTTTCCAAACAAATCTCTGCATTCACTCACCGAGATATGGACAAGCGATCGCGGCTCGTGCAATTCGATCCGGTCAACTCGCGGACATTTCTGCTAACGTCATTCGTCCGTTTTATCAAAGCAAGATTGCAATCATTGAAGAAACACTCGATCGAACAATGCCTCGATCGCTTCCCTGGTTTCTACATCGGGGTGAAGGCGCAATCTTTGCTTGGTTATGGCTCGATCGATTACCCATGACCGATTGGGAATTTTACCAAGAACTCAAGAAAGTTGGTGTGATCGTTGTTCCTGGCAGTACCTTCTTCCCTGGTTTACAAGAAGAATGGCAACATAAACAGCAATGTTTAAGAATTAGCCTAACGGGAACCGATACGGAATTACAA
>JADEXW010000842.1 GCA_015206935.1 Pseudanabaenaceae cyanobacterium LEGE 13415
CGCCTGTGTTGTGTAAGGTTCGTCAGCGGTTGACTAAACACGGTGGGGAAACCTTGGATGCTCCAGCAATGTGGCAGAAGCATTTTGAGACACATCGAGTTCAGGAGCGGCAAATTGAGCTTGCACCTGTCGCGGTTCCCCGTCGATCGCAGACCGTTCGCGGGAGAAGTATTGATTAGAAGGTTGGTCGATCGACGTTGGATTAACGTGAGTCACCAATCAAGGCGCACCTACGGGAAAACAAAAGAAACGGAGTTGCTTCTTAAGAGGTTAAAAGAATCGATCGTGTGACAGCATCTTCGGGGATTGCCCCCTAAATCCCCCATTCTAGGGGACTTTGAAGAGTGAGAAGTCCTTAGAGTTCTAGAGCTTTTTCGATTCCAAAGTCCCCCAAATTTGGGGGATTTAGGGGGCATTAGCCGCCACAAACGAAGCGATACGCTCTGCGAACTCAGGCTGCATTAGTACCAATTCAATGAATGCGATCGAATCGGCGTTGCCCCAATTCCATTTCTACTAAATTCCAGGAAGACGATCGATGATATGCGAAGACAAATTTTCCTTATATCGCTGAGGTTCTAACTACCAAAAATCTATTTCACGTTTTTCAACGCAATTTCTTGATTCTTACGGTAGGCAGCCGTCCGATTCTTCGCCACATCTGCGCGAGGATGGCTATTTGGCACCTCCGACATCAAGCGCGACGCAGTGCCCCACATATCCGCAACTTCCTGCCATTGAGCGGGAGTTTTTGCCGATCTACTGGTCTTGGCTGCTCGTTCCGCGACTCGTACCGCTGTAGCAAAAGAATCGCCATCTTGCTTGATCGTTTCTTTCCACTGTGGCTGAGTTGTTTTGGCTTCAGGCTGTTTCTGTTCACCTGCAAAGATCTTGCCTTGATATGAGTAGACCCCCCAACCTGCGGCAAGAATCGCGGCACTAATGACGACACCGCCGAGAATGCCTTTGGTGAATTGACGCTTCTCGCGAACTGCTTGGGGTGAGAGCGTTTTTGGAATATCATCTCGATCGCTAAACGTTTCTCGCCAGTCTTCGATCATGCCCTTGACGAAATTGGGTCGTCTGAGCGAGATCTCTTCTGCCCAAAGCAGTTGACCATCAGGATCGCGATTGATCTCTTCAAACCAGAGAAGCTGCTGTTCGCGCACAATTCGACTGTTGATGTTCACACGGCGGATATTGCGCGGTGAAATCGATTCGAGGATTTTGCGGATGCGTTCGGTTAGAGAAGCTCGATCGAGTTGATCAGGCGTTGCTGCTTCACAGAGAAGCTGAAGGACACCATTCGCAAAAATGGCGCGGGTTCTCACCCCGGAATCTGACAGCTTGTCATTCAGAATTTGAATGATTGCCGCTACACTTCCTTGGTGAGCTTGCTTGTAGATATCGTTGACCGCATTCACAATCATGGGATTTATTAATTAGTTAACGAAAAACCCTGACCTGGAAGCCACTACGATACTATATCTCTTGTTTTGCACTTAAGAGCAAGCATAAGTCTCAAAAAAGTGTTTTTTCTAATCGCAAAATGGCGTAAATTGCAGAATTTCTAATGCAAATGGCGAAAATCATTGAATCTCCGAATTTGCCATAAATCGGTGTTAAATCGATTCTGATTTTGCAATTCCCAGCGCGATCGATCGATCCAAAACTCAAATAGGGCAGTGTTGTGAGCGCGTAATCGCCAGGATCTATCACTTCCGAGTAATTCAGCGATTAAATGTTGCAAAATCCAGCTATGACTAATAATCCAAAGTTGATCTCCGTCGCGATGCCGCTTCATGATTCGATCGATAAAGTGACGAGAGCGATCGCGGGCATTGTTCAGTGTTTCGGCTTCAGGGATCGGTATCCAATCCGGTGAGGTTTCCAATTTTCGACACAAATCTGGATAACGAGATTGCGCTTCTGCCCAAGTTAATCCCTGAAAGATTCCGTTCTGAAATTCTTTTAATTCTTCGGCATATTCGATCGGAATTTTTCTCGGTGCGGGTTCATCTTCTGGAGAGTTTTCTGCTTCAGGATCGATTAAATCGCTGACTGCTGCGG
>JADEXW010000198.1 GCA_015206935.1 Pseudanabaenaceae cyanobacterium LEGE 13415
GGACTTTGAAGCTGGAGTCTTACCTCTTAGTCCCCCAGAATTGGGGGATTTAGGGGGCATTAGCCGATTTAACCGTAGCGAAAAGACTTATGTATACACGGTAGGAATGGGGGATTTAGGGGGCGAACCCCAAAAAAGTTGACACAAAAACTATTCATTGAAGTCGTAAACTAAGCAGGCGACACTTCCAGAGAAGTCAATCGTCCATCCTCCATATTGATAAGTCGATCGGCAATATCCAAAATCCGATTATCATGGGTCACTAGCAAAATCGCGGCTCCCTGTTTCTTCGCTAAATTTTGCATAATTTCCACCACATCTCGACCCGATTTCTTATCTAGTGCCGCAGTCGGTTCATCAGCTAAAACAATCTTCGGATTGCAAACCAGCGCCCGTGCGATCGCAACTCGCTGCTTTTGTCCTCCAGATAGCTCACTCGGATACTGATTTACCCATTCGCCCAGTCCCACCGCTGCCAGCATTGATTCTGCCATTTCACGCGATCGAGCTTGGGGAATATCTGAATGAAGCTCGATCGACATTTGCACATTCTGTCGAGCCGTCAGAGAATTCAATAAATTATGAGCCTGGAAAATGTACCCAATATTCCGCCGCAGTTCGACCAGTTGACTTTCTGAAGCATTGAGCAATTCTTGTCCAAGAACTCGCATACTCCCTTCTTGGGTCGATCGGAGTGCCCCAATCAAAGTCAGCAGCGTTGTTTTTCCAGAACCGGAAGGACCTGTCATAATCACAACTTCACCAGGCTCGATCGCGGTTGTGACTTCAAAAAGAATCTGTTTCCGCAATCGTCCTGTCCCGTAATAGTGATTGACGTTCTGAATGTCAATGATGGAATCGTTTGCCATAGTTAGAAAATATCAGCCGGATCAGCTTGTTGAACTTTACGAACTGCGATCGCACCAGAAATAACGCACATCAAAATTGTTAGGCACAGCACCACAATGCCCCTCGGAAGCGTCATCGCTAATGGTAAAGAAGTTGCATTGCGAGTGAGATTATAGAGTCCAACACAAAGAATATATCCAGGAATATAACCCATGACCGATAGAATCAGCGCTTCCTGAAACACAACTTTCAATAGATAGCGATTCTTATAGCCCATTGCTTTTAACGTAGCGTATTCTGCTAAGTGATCGGCAACATCCGTGTAGAGAATCTGATAAACGATCACTGTTCCAACTACGAACCCGATCGCGGCTCCCAATGTGAAAATAAACCCGATCGCGGTACTTTCTTTCCAGTAGTTCTGCTCAAATGCCACAAATGCAGCTTTTGACATCACCCGCACATCACCTACGATAAAGTCTTCTTTCGTTTCTTCAAGCTTTTTATTCGGATCAACTCTGCGTTCTCCAGGCAAATTCTTGAACCGTTCTAAAGTGGCTTCTAAATTTGCACCCGGTTCTAATTTGATCACACCGATGTCAATCAAAGATGGATCGCGGCTCGGAAAAATGCGCTGAAAATTCAGATCGCTTGTAATCAAGTTGCCATCAGCCCCGAAAGAAGCACCTAACCGGAACAGTCCACCGATTTCAATCCGACGAGATTCTACCTCAGTCCGAATTGCAGGATCAGACGAATTCAGCGCTTTGAACTTCTCTGTAACCTGACCAAACTCAGGACGAGACGCACTATCGAATAGGACGACATCAGTTAAACGAATCTTCGATCGATTCTCCGCTACTCCCGGAACCGCGAAAATATCATCCCCCGGATTTGTGCCAATCACCAAAATACTACGAGTTTGCGGCGCAGGCGGACCTTGCCAAAACGGATTCTTCCAAATCCCAAACCCAATATAAATTGGGCTAATCGACCTCACTCCCGCAAATCCCAACGACTGATACAATCGCCGTTCAGGAAAGCTCTTCATCGAAATCAGCGAAGTCGATTGAGGACTAATCAGAAAAATATCGCCTTCAATATTCTGGTGCAGCGTGATTGCACTTTCAAACAGTGCATCCTGGAATCCCAATTGCAGAAACATCAAAATCACTGCAAATCCAATTCCAGCCAGCGCGACTAATAGCCGAACTTTTTCACGTTTCAGTTGCAACCAAGCGAGGGGAATCGCAAACATAGACTACTCTATTAGATTGGAATATTCGCTCTCAGATGAGAGTCTTAACCGTGTAGGGACGATCGTTTATCGCTGAAGTTTCTCGCCCACTCTAAATGACTTCAATCCAAATCATTCCTTCAAGTCCCCCAAATTTGGGGGATTTAGGGGGCATTAGCCGCCTGCAACGAAGCGATACGGTTTTTAAGGCTCGGTCACGTTTCCGTGTAGCGGAGCTATCACGACTCTAACTTGCAGATTGGTCAAGCCTGCAATAGGTTCGCTATTGTCCAATCGAATTCGCACTTCAACGACTCGCGTATCCGTTCGATCGACTGGATCAGTATTCAGCACTTCATTTTTGCGAATCTGTAAGCCGACTCGATCGACCGTTCCCATCATTTCTCCTGGAAACGCGAATCCAGTCATTTTCGCGCGTTGTCCAGGTCGCACTTTGTTGATCGAATTCTCATCCACTTCAGCCACGACATACATTTGATTCGTGCGTCCTAAATCGACTACGCCTTCGTTGCCAACCACTTCACCCGGATCGGTATGAATTTTCAGAATTTGACCATCCACAGGCGCACGAACGATCGCTTTATCTAAATCTGCTTTTGCCCGGTTAAAATTCGCTAGTGCAACCTGAACACCTGCCTGAGCTTGCTGAACATCAGTTGGACGTACTTCTGCAACACTACTCAAGGTCTGTCTTGCGCCTTCAAGTTCGAGTTTCGCTTGCTGTACCGCTTGCGCTGCTTGCTGAAGTTGTTTCTCAGTCGTATCTAACGCTAGCTTCCGATTACTCATTTCTAATTCATTCACCGCTCCTTCTTTAAAGAGCTTGGTAAATCGATCGTAATCCCGCTTTGCTTTCTGGTATTCCGCCTCGACTTTGAAAAATTCCGCTTCAGCTTTCGGCAATTCTGCTTGTGTTCGCAGAACAGTTGCCCTCTGAGCATTAATATCACCCTGTTTCGCCCCTGCTTGCACTTGAGCCAATCGCGATTCTGCTTCTTTCACCTGAGCTTCCGCCTGCATTGCCGATGCTAAAAGCGTTTGATACGTATCTAGAACCGCTAGTGGCTGATTCGCTTTCACCTTTGCGCCTTCTTTGACCAAGACTCGTTCTACCCGCGATCCACCGAATCCACCTGCGGCAGAAGCGGTCGGAGCCGAAACCTTGATTACGCCGCCTTCAGGTTCCAATCGTCCCAATGCGCTCACCGCATCCGTCGCATTCGTGGGGGGTGCTGAAGTCTGGGCAGAAGAAGGCTGGGAATTGGGACGGAAAATCGAATACGAGAAGATGCCAAATCCAGTGAACGCAAGCGCGATCGCAGACCCAATTAAGACAGTCCGCGCCCCGGTCGGTTTCATCAGCGGTTTGTACTTCACAGCGGAACTCCTAATAGCGCGATCGTGGCGATTTCAAAAAGCAACGGGAGCGAAATTTAATAATTATGAATCTATTATTGCTGAATATGAAGCCTTCGATCGGGAAAAGTGATCAGAGAGTTTTAGGAGTTACTCAAGCAGAAGTGCTTTTGAGTTCGGGGCTGAGGCAAACTGACGAGTCATTTATCGATCGATATTCCTGAATTGTTCAAAAACAACTGGAGGATAAGTTTTGTTAAGTGTAAGCTAGATAAAAGCAGAAATCCCCCGACCTAAGCCGAGGGATCTCTTTCAATCAAGGGTTATTGTGTGGGGCGTTGCTTCAGGAGTAACCCCCGCACTTTTGTTGATGAGCCACTTTTAGTTAGCCACTGATGCTAGGAGCTTGAACTGCAACAGGGGTTTGATCACCAGCCGCCAAGTCAAGCGGGAAGTTGTGAGCGTTGCGCTCGTGCATCACTTCCATTCCCAAGTTCGCCCGGTTGATCATGTCTGCCCAGGTGTTCACCACTCGACCTTGAGAATCCAAGATCGACTGGTTGAAGTTAAACCCGTTCAAGTTGAACGCCATCGTCGAAATACCCAGCGCAGTAAACCAGATACAAACCACGGGCCATGCACCTAAGAAGAAGTGCAACGCACGCGAGTTGTTGAACGACGCATATTGGAAGATCAACCGACCGAAGTAGCCGTGTGCTGCCACGATGTTGTAGGTCTCTTCTTCTTGTCCGAACTTGTAGCCATAGTTTTGGCTTTCCGATTCGGTGGTTTCACGCACCAAGGAAGAAGTTACGAGCGAACCATGCATGGCACTGAAGAGCGATCCACCAAACACACCGGCAACCCCAAGCATGTGGAATGGGTGCATCAAGATGTTGTGTTCTGCCTGGAATACGATCATGAAGTTGAACGTACCAGAGATACCCAAGGGCATTCCGTCCGAGAACGAGCCTTGTCCGATCGGGTAGATCAAGAACACAGCCGTTGCAGCAGATACCGGAGCGCTGTAAGCAACACAAATCCAAGGACGCATTCCCAAGCGGTAGGAAAGTTCCCACTGACGACCGAGGTAAGCGAATACGCCGATCAAGAAGTGGAATACCACGAGTTGGTAAGGGCCACCGTTGTACAGCCATTCATCCAAAGATGCGGCTTCCCAGATCGGGTAGAAGTGCAAGCCGATCGCGTTCGAGGACGGCACAACGGCACCAGAGATGATGTTGTTGCCGTAGAGCAAGGAACCGGCGACGGGTTCACGAATGCCATCGATGTCTACGGGGGGAGCCGCGATGAAGGCGATGATGTAACAGATGGTTGCAGAGAGCAACGTGGGGATCATTAATACACCGAACCAACCGACATAAACGCGGTTATCGGTGGACGTGACCCAGTTGCAGAAACGCTCCCACACATTGCCACTTTCGCGGCGTTGTAGAGTTGTGGTCATGGTTTTGATGATTACTGGAATGTACAAGAAATAAAATTCGGCAAACTTCGGAGTCCGTTGTTTACCTACCATCATCTTATGGATAACTAACTTTATTTTTCTAGTGTGTAATTATGAAATTTTGTGTCCACATTGTTCACAAAGTAATGACGTTTCTTTGCGGAAGTTCGTAATTAAAAGACGATAGATTTCTTTTCAAATTAAGAGATGTAAAGCCATTGTTTCAGCTAACGAAAAAGCAGGGTTTTTAGCGTTCGATCGCAGTTTTTCGAGAAGCTTCTTAACGAACAAGAATTACATTGCTTCATAAACTTTCAGTTACAAGAATCCGAACGAATTATTAAGCTTATTTAGAGAAAGGTCGTTAGATGGGTATAGCGGCAATTACTGATACAAACAAGGATAGGAAAACCGCCTATCCTTGTTCTGAGGTTGTAAATAATGCAGAACCGGTATCCAATTGAGTTTTATCTATCGCTACATTTCCTGCATCAAACGCAGATAATTTTGCTGAAGTTGAACATGATTCTGAGCAAGACGTTCTGAAACATCTTTTTCCACATCGCTCATTTGTTGCCAGAATGCAGACGATCGACGAGCCGCTAACACTTCCGCCCAAATTCCATCAATTAATGCTTTTGCGGATTCATCTTGAACAATCGAGTCTCTTAATTGAGCAAATTGCGCGATCGCTTCTTGATGAGAATTGAGATCTCGTGCCAGTTCTAAACACTGTTGAAGCTGAGAGGTTTGAGCAGGAGTAAGCATCGTGAGTTCTTGAATTAATGACGCTCAAGTATAGAACGTGCGATCGCATAAAAATAGCCTCTTAATGTAGATGAATGTTCGGCTTGCTGAGAATTCGCGTGTATAGTGTTTAGAAGCTTGTTGTTCGGTGAGTCTTTATGCGCTTGAGATTTTCAGCCCCGCTGCAAATTCTGTTTCTAGTTGGATTAAGTTTGGCGATCGCGTCCGGTTCAGTTCACCGAGTCACGGCTGCCACTCCAGAAACCGCTCCCGCAGAATTGAGAACTGCGATCGCGCAAATCGATGCCGCCGCTAACCGCAGAAACATTCAAGAAGTTCTCAAGTTCTATAGCCCCAGTTTCACGCATTCGGATGGGCTGAATCGGCAGACGTTGGAACAGTCTTTAACGCAACTTTGGAAACAGTATCCGACACTAACTTATAAGACAGAGTTGCAGTCTTGGGAGCCGAGTCCGAATGGATTTCAAGCGGTCACAGTGACGCGGATTACCGGAACTCAGACGCGCGATGGACAGCAAGTGAGATTAGATGCGACTTTGCGATCGCGCCAACAGTTTCAAAATCAAGCGATCGTGCGTCAAGAGATTTTGTCTGAAAAAAACCAAATTACAACCGGAGAGAAGCCGCCTTCGGTGAAAGTGAATTTACCAGACCAAGTGAGAACCGGACAGGAATTTAGTTTTGATGCGATCGTGCAAGAGCCACTGGAAAACGATCTTTTATTAGGCGCAGTTGTGCAAGAGCCTGTCAATTCTGCGGGTTATCTCAAGCCTGCAACGGCTGATTTAGATGTGTTGAACTCTGGTGGATTGTTCAAAATTGGCAAAGCTCCGAGTACCGCTGGATCGCAATGGGTGTCTGCGGTTCTGGTTCGGCATGGCGGAATGACAATGGTTACGCAGCGCTTGAGTGTGATTGCTGGCGGCGGTTCAACTCGTCCCGCTCCACGTTAAAACATTACCCACTTTAAGAACTTTTCCACTTTCAGAAGAAGCGATTCGAGTGTTAACTGCCATGCGGTAGTAATGATCGAATCGCTCTTTTGCTGCCCAATCGGGTAATTCTTTTTCGCGCTGGGTGATGAACGTTTTTTGAAATTGCGGATATCGATCACCTGAAACGGCATCACGAGTTGGCACAACACATCGCGCACAAGGATTAATTCCTTGAATCTGAACGTCCCCGATTTGAAACTTGATCGAGCTTCCATCGGCTGAATAAAGCTGCTCTTCCCAAAAGGCAGGAACTTCAGAAAGTTCGAGATTCGTGCGAAGCCGCGATCGCATACTCTCAGCGCTCATTCCCTCAAACCAAGAAGCCGCTTTTTCTAAGGTTGCAATACTGATTAAAGTGGGTCCTGGAGAAACCGGATCATCAGGAAATCCAGTGGTTAGATCTTGTTTGAGAAAGACCCGAAATCCAAAGTAATCACTCAGCCAGCCTTCAATTCCACTGCGACCGTGATCGAGATGAAAGCTTACGGGTCGATCGTTCTGAACCGAGAGTGTCACCAGTCGCGTTTTTAGATCAAACTGCGATCGAATCTGATGAATCTTTGCGGTTCGCTTACCATTTACCCAAGTTCCACTTTCATCGACAATGCAGAATTCTCGATCGTGTTCCAGCGCTCCACCAGGAAGAATTTTTGCCTGATTCACCGAGACTGCATCAAGGGATTTGATCGGGTAAATCAGAATCGTTTCGAGCTTTGCCATTACACTGCGTAACCTAATTCATTTTGTGCGATCGCTTGATCCAGAAAATTCACTAACCATTCTTTCACTTGATAAGTCGCCCGACAATCATCTTCGTTATAAATCACAATCGAATCTAAATAACTACGATCGCCTGTTCCTAACCATTGCGCGTACCAATAAATCGATTGCGCTCCATTTGCGCTCGAATCTCGCCAATCAAATCCAACCCAGCGAGCAATATGTTTCAGCGCATAACTTTCGACAGGCAAAGTAACCGTTTGAGTCACACAATCATGTAAATCGATGAATCGCGCTAACAAGGGTTTCACTAATTCATCCGGTGTTTCAAACAACTTTCCAAGGCGTTCAACGGTTTGCAACTCATAAGGGCAAAAATGAAAAATGGGCGCACTCGGATACGCCCACAATAAGTCAATCAATTTTTGCCATACTATCGATTCTTCTTCAGGAGTTTCTGCTAGTAATGGATGGAACGTTTCGGTTTGATTTATTCGATCGACAACCAATATTCCATGCAGATAAACCAGATTCAAACTCGGTTCAGCTTCGATGTCGAAATAAAGCTCGATCGCGGCAGTGGGAATTTCAGGCATTCTAAAGGGTCGGTTTCCCATCGTATGCGCCGCCAAACTTTCACCCAATAGCGCCACATTCTGTAAAGTCGATCGAGCTTGTCTGATGATTTTATGAGCGGTTTCACTACCGAATCCAGGAAGCGATTCGAGCCGAGTCGGAGGCGTTTCAGCTAATGCTTCTAAAGTGGTTAGATTTAGCGCTTGGAGTTGAACGTATCGCGATTGAGTCACACCCGGAAGTAGAGAAAGATGATTCTCAGATTTCGCGATCGCATAACAATGACTAAACCAATGACACAAACTACACCGACTCCGAGAGATAAAAACTTCTGGTTCCTGTCGATGTTTCAGCGTCCCAATACAAGTCGAAAGAATCGATTCCATGCGGGGAACTGTTTCCCAAAGATCGACCGAAAATTCTCCTCTTTCCTTCAAAACTAACCAGGCTTCTTCGACCCAAGCCCCTTGTACCGCAGCTAAAACTCTCGCAAAGTAAGCGACGATAATTTGATATTCCTGTTTCGGGCGCTTACTCAATTTAATATCGTAAGGAACGTAAATCCAATCGCCAAAAATCGATTGACCGGGCTGTCTAATCAATAGATCAGGATTGGCAACCAGCGTTACGCCCTCTTCCTCAGCAATTAGA
>JADEXW010000843.1 GCA_015206935.1 Pseudanabaenaceae cyanobacterium LEGE 13415
AGATTTAAGTTTTACAGCTTGTCGTTCTTAAACCCTTAAGAAAAGTGATAGAGATTAGAAGTAGATCAAATCTATCGCGACTTATTTGACAATAAGACCTATTATCAAACTAATTGTCGATCGAGATACCTCGATCGCAATTTGATGAACTGGTGTAAGGAAAATTGATCATGTCAAAATTTTTAGTTCATTCCCTGGGTTTAGCAGCGGGTTTAGGAATTGCGTCGAATGCGACTGCGACTGAAACGCCCAATGTTGCAGATTTGAGCAATCCAGCACCTTTATCAAATCCAGCACCTTTATCACAAGTGACTTCTGTTTCCCAGCTTTCAGATGTGCGTCCGACGGATTGGGCATTTCAAGCCCTGCAATCGTTAGTTGAGCGCTACGGATGTATCGCAGGTTATCCCGATCGAACTTATCGTGGAAATCGGGCACTGACTCGGTTTGAATTTGCAGCGGGATTGAACGCTTGTCTCGATCGAGTGAATGAATTGATCGCAGCTTCGACGGCTGATTTGGTGAAAAAAGAAGATTTAGCGGTTCTGCAAAAACTCCAGGAGCAATTCGCCGCAGAACTGGCAACGATTCGAGGTCGTGTGGATGCTTTAGAAGCAAGAACCACGACGCTAGAGAGACAACAGTTCTCCACCACGACGAAACTGAATGCAGAAATCGTGCTTGGAATTACGGGCGTTGCCGCAGGTCGAGATTTTATTCGACGGGAATTTGTGCCGGGAGTTGGAAGTGTCGAAGTTGCCGATCGCGTTTCGAGAAATACGATCGTGGGAAGTCGTGTCCGCTTAAACTTCGATACCAGCTTCACAGGACGCGATAACTTGAGAACTCGTTTGCAGGCGGCGAATCTGTCTGGACTGCCGACCAATCTCAGCGGCGATCAATTGACCAATGAAGGAACGTTACGATTTGCAGGCGGTGAAGGGAACGACATCGGTTTGGATGCGTTGAACTATACCTTTCCAATTGGTGAAAATACAACGGTTGTCCTTGAAGCGAATGCAGGCGCGATCGATGACTTTACCGATACGCTGAATCCCTTTTTAGATGGGGATGGCGGCTCTGGGGCACTGTCGCATTTTGGAACCCGCAACTCGATTTACTACCTCGGCAATGGAACAGCTGGAACTGGGTTAGGATTGCGCCACAAGTTCGGGGAAGCCCTGGAATTGAGCTTGGGATATTTGGCTGGCGATCCTGCCTCTCCTGTCTCAGGCAGTGGACTTTTCAACGGTTCTTATGGGGCATTGGCGCAACTGACTTTCCGTCCGAGTGAGCGGTTTGGCATTGGTTTAACATACATCAATGCGTATAACGTTGATTTTACTGGGAACGGAGCCGTCGGTAGCAATCGCGCAAATTTTCGATCGCTAGCTGAAACTGGATTTTTAGCGGCGGATGTGCCCACGATCGCGAATGCGTATGGAATTTCAGCAACGTTCCAACTTGCACCCCAACTGGTTCTGAATGGTGCAGTTGGATATACAAATGCTCGATCGTTGCAGCCAGGAGGACGCGGAACGCTAGATATTTGGAACTGGTCAGTTGGTTTAGCGGTTCCTGACTTTCTCAAAAAAGGAAGTTTAGCGGGTGTGATTGTGGGAATGGAGCCGAAAGTAACGGGTGCAAGAGGCACATTCGGATCAGCAGTGGGACGCGATCGTAGTACTTCGTTGCATATTGAGGGCTTCTATCAGTATCAATTGAATGACAACATTGCGATCACGCCTGGAATTATTTGGTTAACGGCTCCGAATCATGACGATCGAAATGATGATGTGGTGATTGGAACGATTCGGACGACGTTTACTTTCTAAGACTGAATCTGATACTCAATTGATTGGTTAGTGCGATAAGTTCTCGCCCCCTAAATCCCCCATTCTGGGAGACTTTGAACTAGAAGAATTTCTAGAATTCCAAGGTGCTTCCCACCTTCAAAGTCCCCCAAATTTGGGGGATTTAGGGGGATTTAGCCGATTCAACCGAAGCGAAATGCTCCGTCGAACTCACGCTGAAGTATTAATGAAAAAACGATCGAAGATCATCT
>JADEXW010000199.1 GCA_015206935.1 Pseudanabaenaceae cyanobacterium LEGE 13415
TTCCACTTCCATCGCATCCAGTTCCGCATCATAGCGACGGTAGCCAGACTCTCCGGGCTGATGACACCAATGCTGCGCCGTTTCTGCCTGAGTTAACAAATCCTGCGGCGTTCCCTTCAGTTCACTCGTCCAAGTGATACCGACATTGGCATGGAATCGGATTTCTTGACCATCGACTAAACACGGCATCGTCACTCGATCGAGAACCTGCTGCGCGAAAGCCTCAAGCTCAGATTCAGAGATACCCGACAACACAATGCCAAACTGATCGCCATTCAACCGCGCCAAAAAGCCATCGATTTGAACCACTTTTGTCAGGCGATTTGCTACCATTTGCAGCACGATATCGCCTGTGGTATGCCCAAAACTTGAATTAATCGCGTGAAACCGCTTCAGATTCAAGCACAAAACTGCAATACTCAACTCGGTGCGAGCGGTTAGCAGATTGTGGAGATGCTGATACAATAAGCCGCGCGTAGGCAGGTTCGTGAGTGGATCAAGCATCGCACCGCGTCGAAATGCTGCGGTTGCTTGATGCTGCTGTTGAGCAAATCGCTGCATATAAGCGGCTTGCTTCTTCAGTCTTGAGCTAATGGCACCAATTAATTCATTGACGGTACAAGGTTTCACTAGATAATCGTCTGCACCTAGATTCATTCCCCGTCGCAAATCGCTTTGATCGCTTTTTGCGGTGAGAAAGATCACTGGAATTGTTGAAGTCTGAGGAGTCGATCGGAGAGATTCAAGCACTCCGTAACCATCCAGTTCGGGCATACAAATATCGCATAGCACCAGATCAGGCAAAATAGCGAGTGCTTTCTCGATTCCGACTTGTCCATTTTCTGCTTCGATCGCTCGAAAGCCTTCGAGTTCCAGAATCTCTAATAGATTTTTCCGGATCAGCTCATCGTCTTCAATAACCAGAATCGTTTTCATTTGGAGTAGAGCAGCCTAAGCGAATCATCAATGGGACAGATAGAGAATACTATCTGGAAAGAATAGACTGGGGCAACCCCC
Source organism: Pseudanabaenaceae cyanobacterium LEGE 13415 (assembly GCA_015206935.1). Taxonomy (GTDB): domain Bacteria; phylum Cyanobacteriota; class Cyanobacteriia; order Leptolyngbyales; family Leptolyngbyaceae; genus Leptolyngbya. The sequence goes on from JADEXW010000199.1 coordinate 1,018, forward strand.
AGAGGATTGATAGACAAAAAGAGAAAAATTTGCTGTTAAGAATTGTAACTAAAATTAAGATTTTGGTCTCATCGCTTCTCAAACAAAGTCGAATGTCAGAAGCAAGAACTGAAATCAGGGTGTGCAGCTATTTTGAAGGCAATCAAAACCTTTTGATAGCGCCTGGTTTCTCTCTCTTTTATACGTTTATACGATCGCGCTTCGTTAAAAATTGTTTTAGTTGTAACAATTTGACCTAAACTCATAAACTCACACCCTTAATACAATCGGTCAGGAACTCTATTGCAGTCAGCAACTTCTTACTTGTATCCCCTCTTTGCAAAATCGAAACGACAATAGGCTTCTTTCAGAGATATTTCTGAGGATGGCGGTATCGCCGGGTTTTACGGGACTCGTAAAATTGCTGTTGCAAACTGCTCACTGTCTCTGATTAGTGTGCCCCGCAACTGAACAATTGACTACGAAAGATCGCAAATTAAGTTCACTACTTAAGTAAGAAAGTCAGTAGTGATTAAGTAGTATGTGGGATTAGAAATTCCAAATCAAGCCCGAACATTCTACGAACATCGGAAGTTTTATATGTGAAGCATTCATTCGGAACAACAGTTGCTCTAGCAACTTTCTCTAGGCGTTTCGATGTTTTTGGCAGTAACTGGGTATTTCTTAGAATTAAAGCGTGCGAAATTTGCAAAAGCGCTTGTAGGCACTTCCGAGATTCTACGGATATTCACCATTCTTTTACTTAACTAGGGGACGATCGACTTAAGTTGTGGATATGCTTTTCCGTCAGCCATTCAGCGGATTTTTTGAACGTTTAACGCAATCATTCGTTGTAAAGAGGATTCTTTTCTACGAAGTTTTACCGATAGAATCTTTAGAAGACTTTTCAACGGCAAAACGCTAATTTCTGCCGTAAAAACTCCAGTTGTTCTCACTGCCTGAATCCTCTATAAAACCTATCCTCATAAAGCCTGCGCCCAATGGTATCCATGTCATACTCTCAGCCCCCTCGACCGCCTGCCAAACGAAAACGAGGCATCATCCTCAGTACTCGCGGGTGGCAACGTCTTCAAGCTGCTGAACACCGATCGACGAATCAGCTAAATTTCGGGAAACCTTTTACGCTTCAAGAATTAAGCGATCGTACCGCTCTCAGTCCGAATACGTTGGCACGAGTCCGCAGCCGCAAAGTTCCTGTTGATCAACAAACCTTAGAGAACTACTTTCGAGCCTTTGAGCTGACGCTCACTCCAGAGGACTACACCGATTCAGACAACGCAACATTCGGCAATCGGCAACAGATTCTTCTGAGTGGTCAGCTTCCCGTCGATTCGCCGTTTTATGTCTATCGTCCCCCGATCGAGAACACTTGTTATGAGGCGCTGCTTCAACCAGGGGCACTCGTGCGGGTGAAAGCACCCCGTCAAATGGGCAAAACCTCGCTCGTAGCGCGAACCATGTCGCAGTTAAGAGATCAGCAGTACCAAACCACGATCACGAGTTTTCAATTGGCGGATGCGTCCGTATTTACCGATTTACGGCGATTTCTGCAATGGTTTTGTGCGATCGTCTCTCAGAATTTGGGACTGCCCAACCAAGTCGATCGATACTGGGATGATCTGTTTGGCAATAGCTACAACTGCACGAACTACTTCGAGAACTATATTCTGAGCGAGATTGATCAGCCGATCGTGCTGGCGCTTGATGAAGTGGACGCGGTGTTTGAGCATCCCGAAATTGCGACTGATTTCTTTGGCATGTTAAGAGCTTGGTATGAGAAATCAAGGTACGGCGATGCTAAAAGTGAATTGTGGCAGAAGCTTCGATTGATTCTGGTACATTCAACCGAAGTGTATGTGCCGTTGAATCTGAATCAATCGCCGTTTAATGCAGGCTTATCGATCGAGCTTCCGACCCTAAATGCAGAGCAAGTTTTAGATTTGGCTCAACGTTATGGAATTGACAATCTAGAAGCGTCTGCCGATGCGCTCTTAGAACTAACAGGCGGCAATCCTTACCTTGTACAGGTTGGACTTCATCATCTGAGTGTTCAGACGGTGAGCATTGATGAACTCTTGCAGACGGCTACTACGAGTGATGGAGTATACGGAAACCATTTACGTAACTTATTGTGGGATCTGCAAAAGTATCCGGAATTGATGGTAGCGTTGAAGCGCGTTGTGTTGTCAGCGACTCCGGTTGAACTTGAACCGCTTCAGGCGTTTAAGCTTCAGAGTAAGGGCTTAGTGCGCGTCAAAGACCCGCAGATTTCGCCAAGCTGTCAACTGTATCGCAAGTACTTTCAGCAAGCTCTGTCTTCAACGTGACCTTCCAACTGCTCCACTCACGTTACCAAGTTGGCGGAAGTCTCCCGCCAGATGCGACTTGCTATGTTGAACGAAAAGCGGATGAGGACTTGTACCGCGCTCTTTTGGGGGCGGAGTTTTGCTATGTGTTCAATTCGCGGCAGATGGGCAAATCGAGCTTGCGCGTTCGATCGATGTTGCGTCTGCGAGAAGTCGGAGTGCAGTGCTGCACGATCGATATGACTGCGATCGGGGTACAACAAGTCAGTGCCGAACAATGGTACGCCTCGATTGCGGCTTCGCTCGTTAGTAGTTTGGGACTGAAGGTTCAATTCGGGCAATGGTGGCGCGATCATGCTCACTTAACCTATGTGAATCGGCTCGAACTGTTTCTTGAGAAAATTCTCCTAGCGCAAATTCCGCAAAATGTCGTAATTTTTGTGGACGAAATTGATAGTGTATTGGCGCTGAAGTTTCCAGCAGATGATTTTTTCGCGTTAATTCGATCGTGTTACGACCAGCGATCGGAGAAGCCCCGATTTAACCGATTAAGCTTTGCCCTTCTAGGAGTGACGACACCCGCAGAACTGATCAGCGATAAGCAGCGAACTCCGTTCAATATTGGACGCGCGATCGAGCTATCCGGTTTTCGATTTTCAGAATCGGCTCCTTTGCTCGCTGGATTGAAGCGCGTGGTCAAAAATCCAGAAGCGGTGCTGAAATATATTCTGAATTGGACAGGTGGACAGCCGTTTCTGACTCAGAAATTCTGTGACATCGTGGTGCGCGAAGTGTATGAACAGACATCGCCTGAAGACTTTGAGCCTGTCGGCATTTCCGCATTGACCTTAGAGTATCTATTCCAACTTCGAGTCATTGACAACTGGGAAGCTCAAGATCGTCCTGAGCATTTAAGAACGATTCGCGATCGCATTCTCGGTAATCCCGCTCAGACCGGACGACTGTTAGAACTATACCAACGCATCTTACGATCGCCCGATGTTGAACATGATCAGAACTATCCGATTTTTCAACGTCGTCATCAAGGAATCGAGATTGATAGCAGCGTTGATCAGATTGCACTTTTGCTTTCTGGATTAGTCGAGAAATCAGATGGATACTTGCGGGTGAAGAATCCGGTGTATCAAGCTGTTTTTGATTTGAACTGGATCGATCGACAATTTACCAAGCTGCGCCCCTATTCCGAAGCACTGAATCAATGGAAACGATCGAGCTATCAAGATGAGTCGCGATTGTTGCGGGGACAAGCCTTAATCGATGCTCAAAAATGGTCGATGGGCAAGCAATTGAGCGACGAAGACTATCGCTTTTTAACGGCGAGCCAAACCGCTGAGGAACAAAGTAAACTACGCGATTTAGAAGCCGATCGCGCTCAGGTGATTGCTGCCCGACTAGCATCAGAGCGTCGAAGTACAAAATTACAGCGACGACTGCTCGCGCTTCTGAGCTTAGTTTTGGTGATTGCAATTCTGCTTGGATTAGTGGCGTTTTCTCAATACCGAGGTGCAACTCGCAGCAGTGTCAGCGCGATCGCGAGCAATTCTGAACTACTCTACTCGCTGGGGTATGGCATGGATGCGATGATCGAAGCGATGCGTGCCCATGCAAAAGTCGAAGCGCTGCAAATTCAAGATCCGAAAACACTGGCACAAGTCGATCGAGTCCTAGGACAAACGGTTTATACAGCGGCAGAATCCAACCGCTTTTCCGGTCATGCAGGTGGCATTCGCTGTGTCAGTTTCAGTCCAGATGGTGATTCTGTCGCAACTTGTTCCGAAGATCAAACAGTGAAACTGTGGCGCACCGATGGGTCTCAGATTGCAACGCTCAAAGGTCATTCGGGGAGTGTCTTTGCCACGGCGTTCAGTCCCGATGGTGAACTCATTGCCACCGGAGGCGCAGATAATTCTGTTCGCTTATGGAGTCATGATGGATGGTCAACCGCACGACTCGAAGGACATGCAGGCACGATTTACAGCATTGCGTTTAGTCCCGATGGTAGAGCGATCGCAACCGGAAGCGGCGATAGCACGATCAAACTCTGGGCACGCGACGGAGAGCTAATTCGGACATTGCGTGGACATCAACAAGTGGTGAACGCCGTTGCATTTAGTCCCGATGGAAAAACGATCGCGTCTGGAAGTGCCGATCGCACAATCAAGCTATGGTCACTCGATGGCAAGCTGCTCCGAACTTTAAGTGGACATGATGATGCTGTTCAAGCCGTTGCGTTCGATCTAGAAGGAACTGAGCTTGCCTCTTCTAGCCTGGATGATACGATCGCGCTTTGGGATACAAACGGCAAGCTGATTCGCCAAATTGACGCTCAGAGCGATGGTGTGACCGATTTGGCTTGGAGTCCGAATGGAGACACGATCGCGTCTGTGGGGTTTGATAAAGGGCTGAAATTGTGGCGGCGGGATGGAACATTATTACGATCGCTGCAAGGTCATCAGAACACCGCTTGGGCAGTCGCCTTCAATCCTGATGGACAATTGATCGTCACGGGTAGCGCCGATAAAACGGCTCGACTCTGGCGATTAAGCAATGATTGGATGATTCGATTAGAAGGACATACCAGCGATGTGAATCAAGTTGCGTTCAGTCCTAAGGGTCAATGGATTGTTTCTGCAAGCAAAGATCGATCGATCAAACTCTGGTCACAGGGCGGCAATTTTGCGCGGACATTTAAGAGCGATCGCAGTTGGAAATTTGATGCTGAGTTTAGTCCTGATGGTGAAATCATTGCAAGTACTGGCATGAATGGCAGGATTCAGCGTTGGAAACTAGATGGCACTCCGCTAAAACCGCTGCAAGCGCCATCCGGTAGCGCGATCGAGAGTTTGGCGTATAGCCCAATTCAGGCGAGTCTAGTGACTGGAGGACAAGATAAGCAATTGCGGTTATGGGATGCGGAAGGCAAGCTAATTCGAGTTTGGGCTGCTCATGATGCACCGATTCAGAAGGTCGTGTTTAGTCCCGACGGTCAATGGATTGCGTCTTCCAGTCTGGACGGAGCCGTGAGACTATGGCAAGCCAGTACTGGAAAGTTGATCGCGCCCTTGGTAGGACATCGCGGAGAAGTTCGAGCGATCGCGATTTCTCGATCGATGATTGCAACGGGGAGTCTAGATCGATCGATTAAGCTTTGGAAACTGGATGGAACGCTGTTGAAAACACTAGAGGGACATCAAGACCAGGTTTACAGCATTGCATTTAATCCAGATGGGACAAAATTTGCTTCAGCGAGTTTAGATAAAACGATCAAGCTGTGGTCGGACGATGGCAGATTAATCACCACCCTGAGCGGTCATACGGACGGTGTACGGAGTGTTGCGTTTAGTCCTGATGGAGAATTGTTAGCTTCTGCAAGTCGCGATCGTACTGTCATTGTGTGGAATCTCAATCAAGTACTGAAAACGAATCCGACGATCGCGGCATGTCGCTGGCTTGCGGATTATTTAGCGACGAATTCTGCGCTTGAGGAAACAGATCGATCGCTTTGTAAAGGCATCAATTAGGCGATGATGTTTGCTTCGGTTCAGTCGGCTAATGCCCCCAAACCCCCAAGTTTGGGGGCTTAAGACTCTTGCTCCCCCAGACTTGGGGGCTGGGGGGCTTCCTCGAAGTGTCCCAACTGAAATAGAGACGGCTATAGAAGCATTCAATAATCAATCCGTAACGATCGCCCTTTATTTGTAGATAAATCTGTCTAAATAGATGTGATGCCTGCGGGAAAGCATAAACTATCACAAGCTTCTACCCTCGTTGAGAAAGACAGACAGGTGATTTTTATGTCTAATTTGATGTGGTCTGCCCCAACTCGTCAAGCCTTACCGATTATTCTAGTGCGTGGATTTGCGACAGGGGATAGTGCAGATGAACGGCGATTAACGTATCAGGGATTTAATGATGGCAGTGTCTATCCCCAAAAGCGCGGCGAGAACTATATCTATGAAGGGATGATTCTGCGCTTTATGAAGTCGGATTGGCGCTATAACGATGCCACGAATGTCGTCGGTTACTATCCCAGTCAGATGGCAAGTCCACCTGTGATTCCTGATGAATTAAAAGACTTTGATCAAAGCTTCTTTCAGGGTCGGGTGATTATTGATCCAGCAATGGCACTGTATTTTCTCAAATCTGAAAATCCCTGGAAAAGTCTTTGGGTGTTTCGCTATTACGATTTATGCGATCGAACTTTCCCAATCTACGGTGAAGCTTTGGTTCGTTTAATTGATTTCATTCAGGCGCTCTGTGCGATCAAAACTCAAGGTCAAAAAACGAAGGTGAATATCATTGCTCATTCAATGGGTGGGTTAGTTGTGCGGGAAGCGATTCAGCGAACTTATCCACAGCGCAGTACGACCGCTGCCGATGAAGCGATTAATAAAATTGTGACATTAGGAACACCACATAAAGGTGTCGCATTCCAATTGCTCAGAGATTTGCGCTGGTTGCCGATCGACTCTGCGGACGAACTCGAACATTTCAATCCTCAGAATCAAGCTGATCCGACGAATCCCGTGTCAGCCGTAAATTTTGCGCGTCATTTTCCGGTCGATCGCTTACTCTGCGTTGTCGGGACAAACTACAAAGCCTACAACAATCAAGCCGCTGCGCTCCTGAATCGTCTCGCCCCGATTTCGGGTGAATTAGGCTTGAATTACAATCGCAGTGATGGTTTAGTCAAACAAGCCTGCGCCCAAATCGATGGCGCACCTCGGACTTTCATACACAAGTCACATGGTGGCTTTGATTCGATCATTACCTCCCGCGAAGCGTATGAGATTGCGACTCGATTCTTTTGCGGCGATGTGAGAACACGGCTAAGACAAGTCCGGGCAGAGGTGAAACGAGGCTTTGACTTCTTTGGTAAGAGTGAATTCTTTTTTGGTGTCTCTGTTAAACCGCGCGGCGTTGACTTTGAACTCTTTCATCAAAGTAAAGAAGCTGAGAATTGTTATGGCCCGTTCCGCACTGGAGATTTCAGTGATCCGAATTTAACCTTTCCTTGGGCAGATGGTCAGAAACTCGTTTGGGAGGGCTATCTCAATACAGGCGCGAGTTTATCCAAAACTGATTTTGTGATGCGTCTTGAATTTTATGTGGGCGAACGGGATGCGTTTGGTGTTGGTTTTTCTGACAATATCGTATTCTCAAAACAATATTATGTGCGTGCCGTTGTGCAACCTTCGCTGCAATTGTATTTGTATAACAGCGAGGATTTTATGGGCGATGATTCAATGCGGAATGCAATTCCCATGAGAAAAACTGGGGGCGGTTGGGAATTTGA
>JADEXW010000844.1 GCA_015206935.1 Pseudanabaenaceae cyanobacterium LEGE 13415
TGCATTATCGATTCGAGTTCAGTATTTGGCGGATGCTGAATTTATTTGTGATGTCCCTGCTAAAGCATTTTCACCACCTCCGAAGGTTGATTCTGCCGTAATTCGTCTGAAACCGAGAGCGATCGATAACCCTGCGAGAGATCCTCAGAAACTAGAAACTTTGGTCAAACTTGGTTTTTCAAGTCGGCGGAAAATGCTGAGAAATAATTTGAAAAGCGTGATTGAAATTGAAGAATTAAACACCTTACTTGAGCAACTCAATATCAATCCGCAATCACGAGCAGAAGATTTAAGCGTTCGAGAATGGATCGAATTAAGCAATGCGTTTGTTAGTAGCATGTTCGATCGTAATATCCACTAACAAGTTCTTGCACACAGCGCCGATGCTCATATCTCAAACAAGATTTTGTTTCTCGCCAAACTAATCTCGCGTCTCGTTCTTGCTCGATCGTTCTACTGTCAAATGTTGCAGAAAACTTTCCAGTTTCAATCGGTTGATTTCCCCGTCTAATCTCATATTCAAATTGATTTTCACCCGGTCGAACTGCGAGAAATCGTCCTTCATGTCGATCGCCGAATCGGACATCGAAGCCTTCAGAAACATCACCGTTGAAATATTCTCGATCGGTAAACGGTTTCTGTTCTCCCGAAAATCCAAACGTTACATTTCTAACCACGGCACGTAATTCTGGTGCAGGACGAGTCGATTTCGAGAAAAATCTGGCTCTCGTTGAAGGAGACAATTCCCCTGGACATTCGCCCGTAAATCGAATTCCAACTAAAGAAACCGGAGACTGACGCGAATCGCCTACACTTCGACCATCAAATAAGATTCCTACGAGCGGTAAATCCTGGGCATATCCTGTCTTTACCGCAATCATCAACGCAACGATCGCTAAACTGATTAAACCTAGAATTTTCTTCATTGCTCTTGTCGGTGTGAATCAAGCAGGAGGCAATTTTCTGACTATTTCTTTCTTCACTCAAATCGAGAGAAATCGGTGGAAAATGTCGCAAAAATTAATAGGTGCAATGATCTCAGCCGTCCTCGATAATAAGGTAGGTTTTGAATCAGCTAAGTTATGCGATCGTATTCTCTAATTGCACCTGCCAAAATTAATCTCTATCTGCAAATCGTGGGCGATCGCTCGGATGGATTCCACGAACTGATTATGGTGCTGCAAAGTATTGAACTGGCTGATCGTGTGACAGTTCGATCGCGCTCTGTAGAGGGCGTTCGCGTACATTGCGATAATCCTGCGGTTCCAGTGGATCAAACGAATTTAGCGTATCGAGCCGCTGAATTGATGATGCGTGAATTTCCAGATATTTATGCAAAGTTTGGCGGCGTTGAAATTGATTTGCAAAAAAGGATTCCGATGGGCGCGGGCTTGGCAGGCGGATCAAGTAATGCGGCTGCCGTTTTAGTTGGAATTGATTTGATGTGGAATTTGGGACTAACACAATCGGAACTGCAAGATTTAGGGGCAAAACTCGGATCAGATATTCCTTTTTGCATCTCAGGCGGAACAGCCCTTGCAACTGGAAGAGGCGAAAGACTGGCACCATTAACGGGATTAAATAATTTCTATGTCGTGTTAGCCAAGTATCGAGATTTGCCTGTTTCAACTCCTTGGGCTTATCAAACTTATCGAAAGAATTTTAGCGAAACTTATCCAAAAACTTTAGAAGAAATTGAAGCGAATAAAGGTCGATCGAGAGAGATTTTAAATGCGATCGCACATCACGACCTAAAACAAATCAGTCAACATTTGCACAACGATTTAGAGAAAGTTGTTCTTCCAGAATTCCAGAAAGTTCAAAAGTTGCGCGATCAGTTTGCGCGATTGAATGCAATTGGCACAATGATGTCTGGATCAGGTTCGACTGTGTTTGCATTAGCAGAAACGCGATCGCAAGCTGAAGAAATCATGAATGCAATGCGATCGACGATTTCTGATTCTGATCTCGATCTTTGGGTGACAAAACTCAGTCAGAACGGCGTACATTTAGCAACTCATGAGAAGGAAAACTTATGGCAGATGCACAAGAAAAATCTC
>JADEXW010000200.1 GCA_015206935.1 Pseudanabaenaceae cyanobacterium LEGE 13415
ATGCAGATGTTAGGTCGGGTGAATCGGTTTGGGCAGGTGTCTGAACCGGAAATCACGCTGCTGATGAGTGATATTCCAGCCGAGAAGCGCTTGGGCGCTTTGCTGTCGCGCAAAATGGCAACGCTGAATGCCAATACGACCGCCGATCGCGATTCGGCTTTGTCGATTGCGAATGTTGTAGACTTTCTCACCCCTTATGGCGAGGAAGTCATTCACGAAATTCTCGACGACAACCCAGAATTGGAAGCAAAACTCGCGTATCCGAGAAACAACTTGCAAGGCGATTCAGACATTGAGGCGATTAGCCGCATCACTGGACGCATTCCCTTGCTATCTGTCAAAGAGCAAGAAGACCTGTATGCGTTGCTTGAATCAGAAACACTCGATCTCGTGGCTCAAAAGCAGGCGATGGGCGAAAGTGTGCTAGAAGCGCAGCAGCTTGATCTCGACGCTCGTACAATCGGACGCATGGAAGTCATTCCCGACGAAGGAACGATTCGGAACGAATTTACGGGTCCGGTTTACCTCGATGTGGTGGATGCCAAAATTCCAGTGAAGCCGTTCAATCAACTCGAAGTGATTAACCTGGTGCGGGAGCATTTGGGGCTGGAAGCAGTCCAACAGGTCGCCGACCACGACTTTGACCGAGTAAAGCGAACGGCAAAGGACGAGGCGCAATTGACGATCGTAAAGCTGCGGCAAGCCACACAGGATTACCGATCGCAGCTTCTCCCCAGTAAACTCGACACCTACAGCAAAAACAAACTCACCGAACGACTCAACACCCAATTCGCCCACATTCGCAATACTCTACGTCAGTTTCCATCGGGTCAGGGCGTTCGAGTCGTTTCACCCGAAGGCAACGTGACCTATGGCGTGGTTGCTCGAATCTGGCAGAAAGGGCACAACGGCAGTCCCACTGCACCGTCTAACTGGAAAGCCCAAATTCTCACCGACAATCAGGCGCGAATGCTCACAATTCCCTTGACTCGCTTCAATCGAGGAAAAACAGAATCGCTGATCAAGATCTCTGCTCAAGATAAGAACTGGGATGGGCAAAACATCTACGAAGCCTTCGATCTCCGGCAGACCGCAGACCGCACCGAGCGACAGATTTTTCAGGGCAACTTGCTGAAAGCCTATGAAAAATACCCGACTGGGAAATTTCTGAACTATACCGATCATCAAGGCAATGTGCGGCAAGGATTAGTCATGCCTGCCAGCTTTGATATTCAGGAATCACTTCGAGAACAGCCTGTCCCCTTTTCCGAACCACACCAGGTCAAAGCATTCATGACCGAGGTGACAGCATATCAAGGGTCAGTCAAAACCTTAGATGAACTCCTGACGATCAAAAGCCAATTGTCCGCCAGATTCGGCAGTACTGCTGCTGGCTTTGTGCTGCAAACGCCGAAGAGTGCGATCGCCGATCGCTTCTCGCTCGATCAATCCATCATGAGGGCTGCCGGGAATGAGTTTTATTCGATTAGCGATCGTATGGAACTCATTGTTCCTGTCGAAAAGATCGATCAAGTTCTAACGATTTTGATGAAGGAACAGGGACAAACCCTAGCCGCATTCGATTTCAAGGACAAAGCTCGTGAATTTCTGGGTGTCAAACTACCAGAACTAGAAGTCATAGCTGACGAGCTTGTAAAAGAGAAGCCAGTCCCAAAAGAGCGGAAGCCACTCATTGCAACATTTGAATCAAGTCTAACACCCCAGCAACAAACCCCTAGAGAGCCTACCAGCCAGCAAACGGGGAGTGCAGAAAGAAATGTGACGCAATTTCTCAGTCAAGCAGGCTTACTGTCGCCCATTCTTGCCGCAGAAGATTTCCATCAGCGAATTGAACATAACCCTTATATTCCTTTGGTAGTCGAACGTCACGGCAATCAACTTTATTTAACGCATTACTTGGAGCAGAACGGAGACACCTTTATCGACACGGAGATGGTGTTTCGCATTCGAGAAAACCAAACGCTTCAGCTTCAAGAAACCGCCGTTCAAGACCCATTGCGGGGTGGAGAACATCGGAGTTGCGATCGCAGCTTCGCTAAACTGTTCTCCCAAAATATTCTCGGTCAAGGATTTGCCGAAGCCGTAAGAGCTTTTCAACCAAAAACTATGTCACATCTCCCTGAAGAAGAGTTAGAGCAGCCAGAACTTTTTGTGTTGGATCAGTACGAATCCACATCTTCTAGAACCAATACGCAACCAATCGATCCAGCCTGGGAGCAACTTAGCCAGCAACGATCTGAACCGCACCAGGAACCACAACCAATCCAGTCGATAACCTCTGTAGATTCTCCTGTTGAAATGGCAGCGAATTCATCTTGGAAAACTTTAGCTGATAGCGTTCGAGATTTTGCCTTGCTCGATTTAGCTGTTCAGTTTGGACTCGAACAAGACCGTTCGGATAGAGCAAAATGGCGAACGCAAAACTTCTGCATCAGCATCAATGACAACAAATTCTTTGACCACTATGTGGGAAAAGGTGGAAGTGGTGCGATCGACTTTACGATGCACGTTCGGCATTGCTCATTCCAAGAAGCGGTTGAGCAACTGGCGAAAGATCGTCCTGCTCACAACAGCCAAGTCTCTAAGCAAGAAGAGAAACGACCGAAGTGCAACATTCGAGATGAAACCAAATGGGGATCTGTGCGAAATTATCTTGTGAGCGATCGCGGATTGCCTGCGGATCAAGTCGATAAACTACACACGGAAGGACTACTCTGGGCGGACTCGCGCCAAAACGTGATGGCGTTTCGTCATCAACTGGGCGAGAACTTCCAGCGCGGTGAAGCAATTGGAGCCAATCTACGAGGAACGATTCCAAACGCTGCTACTGGAGAAATCTTCAAAGGGTTGACTCCGGGAACAGCGCGGGAAGATGGCTATTTTTGGTTCCAGCAGGGCGAGGGTCAGGTTGATCGAGTTGTAATCACAGAATCTGCGATCGATGCCATTTCCTATGCTGTGCTGAACAAATCGACAAGCACCACTGTCTTTCTGTCCACCGATGGTCAGGGTGCAATTCCAGTTGAGGCACTTTGCCAAGTCATTGATCGAGAAGGTGAAATCGTTCTGGCGCACGATCGCGATCGTCAAGGTGAGCATCTGGCATGGCAGATCGCGCAGCAGTTTCCGAATGTGGTTCTAGAACGAGAAACTCCTAGGCTTGGTAAGGACTGGAACGATCAGCTTCTAGGAAAAGAGAAAGAAAACTCCCTACCAGCAATTTCAGAGCAACTTTGGACTTGGTATCGATTAGCAACAACCGAGCAACGGCAAGAAGTTATCCAGATCGGGCTTGAAGTACATGCTGCAAACAATCCTCGTGAGTTGACGGCTGAAGAATTACAGGCAGTGCAGGATGCAATTGAATCAGGTTGGGGGCAGGAAATTCTAACGATCGCCGAACGCGCCTACGCCTATGCAGAAAGTCTAGGCGTTGTGAAATCGGATGAGGCTGGAGAAACCTGGATTGCGATCGGCAACGGCTACGATCTCAGCTATAACCCGCTAGATCAGCATTTCCTTGTCGTCAGTAAAGGAAATGAGCCGATGCAAATTCTTAGCATCAACGGGGTGATTCAGCCTGATAGTACCCAAGGCATTCGCGCAACGAATGTCATGGATTTCCGCGAGACTGAAAAATACCTGAATGAGGTGCAATTTCAAACGGGGCAAACTCCAGCACAAACCCAAGCAATTGCCCAGAGCAAACAGGAGCAATCTCAGAAACCAGAGCTTTCAAGTCAATCTCAGCAACAACCATCGCTGAAAGACTTACGTAACTGGTATCGCAAGGCGCGGGACGCAGGGCGTTCTGATTGCCACCTGAACCAAATTGAGTTGGTCGGCAAAGCCTTTGTCCAAGGGCAGCCACTATCTGAACGCGATTTGCAGATGATGGCAAAAGATATGGCGAATTGGGAAAGACAGGTGCAAGCGATCGCAGGGCAGGCACGATTGATTCTGGCAGAACTTGGACAACCTGTAGCAGAAGGGACAATATTCCCAGGCAAGACCTACTTACTCTACGCGCAAGACCAATACCTTTATGCTTTGGCTCCAGAGCGCGGAAAGCAACCTCAAGCTACCGATCAACGAGTGCTTCCAGAAGCAGTATTGCAATCGGGACGGGGAATCATTCTTAAACTAGAGGATGGTATCGTTTCCCCTATGACTCATGTAACTTCTGCCGATGCTCAACGCTTTGGGAAATTTGTCGAACAGATTGAGCAGAGAACAGCGAGAAAGCAGTCTGAGAGCATAGAGCGCGAGTAGTGCAAGGCAAGCTGTCAGAATCATTCAAGCTAATGTCTTATTTGTGTCAGATTAGCCCTCTAACTTTACAGCATCAAGCTTCTTAACTAAGCGATGCGTTGGTTTCGATTTCTAACACTCATAGTTCTAACGGTTGTTCTAGGGATTGCTGGCGTAATTTCTTTTCCGAAACCTTCTCACGCGGCAGAGAGTTATCTTCCAAGCACACTCTACAACGATGCTCCTATCCCTGATTTCAGCCAGATAACTTTTTCTGCTTTGCCTGCGATCGAGAACGCTGGAGTGATTCAAGTGCCTAGCCAAACGATCGGGCAATTAGGATTTGATCCGTCCCGAAGCTGGCAATCAGGAGCCTCAGTCGGAGATGTCCTGATGTTAGGCGATGTTCAAGATACGTTTGGACTGCAATCTTTTAGTTTGGACAATGTGGCTCAATTGGGTGGATTGAACCTGAGCGATCTTAGTCTCAGTAACTTCCCGCTCATTGGACAGCAAACGATCGCAACACTGGTGGTGCAATACCATCACTAGGAAATTTTCAACTAGGACAGGTTAAGCCAGCGGCTGATTTGGTCAATCAGAGCCTTGCCCGTCTTGCAGTGAGCAATCTAAATCTCAAGGATTGGGGATCTGCTCCACTGTCAGAGATTGCCTCTCACAACATCCTGGGACAATTGCTGCTGGGTGATCTATCGCTCGATCGCTACAGCTTTACTCAAATTCCGGGACTCGCTCAAGTGCCGCTTGCTAATTTCAAAGATTGGCAAACCGCTCTGATCAACAGTGTGCCAGGATTGTCTCAAGTTGCTTTCTCTCAATTTCCGATCAATCCCTTTCAAATTCTGAGAGCCGTAGCAATTCATGATGTGACGTATGGGGGAGCGCGATCGCACAAAGAATCAACTCAAACCCCTACCAAGTTCTCAATTACCGGAAGCGACAAAGTTGGATTCCACTACAACTGCGCTCAGACAAGAGGTTGCGATTATATTGAACTCAATGCACCAGGCTACTCTGGACTCGGCGCATTGAGCGATCCGGGTCAGCTACATGGAGCTAGATGGATTCGAGGCGGCAAAGATGCAGGTGAGCAAATGGTTCCGGGAGGTCGTGGCGTTCTCGGACGAATCAATGACGGTATGGAACCGACAGGCAGATTGTCCTTTGGCAAAGCCTTCAAAGTCGTTCTGACTGACACCGATGAAGCGACCGGAACAGGCAGATTTGGTCTTTATTTCCGTGTCTGCATCAAAAAGGCATTTGTTGATCTCGGCTGTACCCCCTATTTTATTGGTCCCGTTCCCTGGCTGACGACTCAGGAAAAGGGTTTCGTGTTCGTCGGTTTAGCGGATGGCACTGGAGGCATGGATGAATTACCACCTGGAACAGAACTGCCACCAGAAGTACAGCAACAGATTGATCAAATCAAAGGGGAAAACTCACCTGAAGCAAATATGGATAGCTCTGGATTATGTGGGTCGGGTCCTGGCGGAGTGGATTTCAAAGCTCTCGCGGATGCCACCAGTGGGATTGAAGGCAATTACGGCAGTGTGGGACGATGGGGCTGTGACGGGGATGGGAACTGTGGGCGCGGGTTGGGTCGCTATCAGTTCATGACCTACCGCGAGGATGTTCGCCAAGCGATTTTGCGCGAACCGGGAGGGAGTGCCTTTTATGGGCGACTGTCGGCTGGTCAAGAACCCAGTTCAGCAGAAATGCTGCAATATTTTCCGGCTTCCGTACAGGACTCGCTCTTCGTCAATGCCGAAACTCAAAATATCAAGTCCCTTCAGAACCGAGGAAAATCAGGCAATGAACTGGTCGCCTGCTTGGGAGAAATGTGGTACTCCGGCGAGTGTCGGCATTCCAGTGGCAGAGACTACACCGGAGGTCCAACCGTCAACGAGTATGGGCAGATTCTGGTTGGGAATTATCAAAAAGCCTTGCAGCGTAACGGCGCTAAAACTTGCTCTACCGCGACAGCCAGCACTAAAGGAAGCGGAAAATCCACTGGAACGTTGAGTAGCCCAGTCTTTAATGCACCCGTCACTAGCGAGTTTGGTCCGCGCTCGCGCCCTTGTGCCGGATGCAGTCTCTACCACCTGGGAATCGATTTTGGTGTACCCGATGGAACCCCGGTAAAGGCAGCAGATGGCGGCAGGGTGGTCTACGCA
Organism: Pseudanabaenaceae cyanobacterium LEGE 13415; assembly: GCA_015206935.1. Taxonomy (GTDB): domain Bacteria; phylum Cyanobacteriota; class Cyanobacteriia; order Leptolyngbyales; family Leptolyngbyaceae; genus Leptolyngbya. The sequence goes on from JADEXW010000200.1 coordinate 6,468, forward strand.
GATTGGATGCAAGGATACGGCAACACCGTCGTCATTGATCACGGCAATGGGTTAATGACCCTGTATGCCCACAATTCTCAACTGGAAGTCAAAGTGGGAGACACGGTATCCCAAGGACAAATCATTACCAAGAGTGGTCATTCTGGCTTGGGAACCGGAGCGCATCTTCACTTCACTGTGATTGAAGGCGCAACCGGTGGCAACGTTCATAGCGGTCATGAAGTTAACCCCAGAAAATATCTCAGATTGTAGGAGAAAATAATGCCTCAACGAATTCGCCCCATTCGCTTCGGAATCAGCAGCATCGTGCTACTGATGGCGCTCTTTAGCTCAGTTCAACTAGCTCAGGCTCAAACCACTAAAATTCCTGACGTGATCAAGAATTGTTTACCCACACAAACTCGTCCCGTGCTCGTGCGCTCAGAACTGATTGCTCAAACGCGATCGCAGGGCAAAACTTACTACTTATTATCTGCTGTTCCGGCTTCTGGTAACGGCATCGATCTAGTGATATCAACGCATGGAAACCGATGCACCCAAGAGTTTTTCAACGCCTCTGGCGATACCGTCTCACTGACGAGTGTGGTCGGTCAGGAGGTTTCCCGAAAACTCGCATTCGGACGCTATCAGCACGAAATCGAACAGTTGGGCAGACGGCAGCTACAGCAAGGAATTAACCAGGCAGCCGCATCAAATGGTGTGCTCTACCCGGAAGATATTTGGGCACTGAAACAGCTTGGCTTTTCGATTCCTGCAACAGTTCGCGTGACGGAGTAGAAAAATGTTGATCAGACGCTTAGGATATAGCGCAATCGCACTGACACTCTCAGGAGTTTTGATCTGGCAAATCGCTCCCAGTTTCTCTGGTGAGACGGGTTGGCAACCTGTTTCTCGCATCGCACCATCAGGGCTATTGCAACGGTTACGCCAGGACTATGCGCCTCATATTTCTGCAAATATGGCTGTAGATGTGGGACAAATGCGAATGCTAAAGCTGCAACAGCCAGGATCATTGCCGTTGTATTTAGTAAATACGAGAGTTCATGCGGTTGGGAATCAGAAGAAAACTCCAACCTGTGGTTTTGGTGGCTGTCTTTTTCTGGGCTACATTCCAGGTAAGGCTGGTTTTAAGCAAGTCTTCGAGGGGTTAATCAATGATTTTCAAGTACAGGGGAAGCCACCAGTCATCCAACCGATTTCACGGGTACTGAACAGAGTTCCTTGCTTCCAGTTAACAACGTACAACGCCGGAACAGGAACGACGAATCCTACCCAAACACTGTGCTTTAACGGGAGATTTTGTGTCGATCGCAGAGAAGGCAAAACAGCAATAACTGAAAGCCAACAACGAAGTAGCAAGTCATCAGTTTCTATCATGCGAGAATTTCAGAATGGTTCAATTTGTTGATAAGCAGCAAGCGACTAAAACACTCAGTTTGAGCGGCGAAACCCTGAAGAAGTATCGGCTCCAAGGAGAGTGGATTGAAGGAATTCATTGGGTTCGGATCAATAGTCGATGCGTTCGGTACAATTTGGAACTGATTCAAGACTGGTTCCACAATCGTCATGATCCGGCTGCCCACTGGCGAGCGATCGAGGTCTACCAATCCACTCTGCTGAGTAATCAGAAGAAATCGCCGAAGAAAACGAAATAGAGCAGCCATCGTTACAATTTGCAAAAATATTCACGCTTCCACAAACTATGACACAAGAGCCTTTTGCCGAAACCGCTCAAGTATTCCAGGAGTTAGCTCGTTTAGAGCATAGGCAATATACGATGCTCCTTCATCAGGAAATGTCAGCCGCAATTGAAGGCAGCATTTACTTTAGCTTGCCCGATCAAGACAGCTATCTTTACGAGTATGACGGGGATCTCGATGAAGCACTGGACAGCTTACCAGAGATTTATAGCGAGATTAGAACTAGGGAGGGATTAATCCAAACCGAACCACAGACTTTGACCCCTGAAGCAGCGATCGTAATCGAGCAACTCTGGAATCACTTCGAGCAAACTGGAACCCAGGAACTTGAAGGTGAGCAGGATTACAATTTTCGGATTGAGGATGGCTGGCTTCTGGTTGTGCCAAAAGAACCTTCTGAAGAAGTCGTTGCGATCAGTCGGGATGGGCAGGTGCAGTCCAGCTTTGAGCCAGAGCGGTATGAGCA
>JADEXW010000845.1 GCA_015206935.1 Pseudanabaenaceae cyanobacterium LEGE 13415
CCTCAGGTTCAAGCTGTCCGCCTGCTAAAAGAATGTCTGCACTATTCGCCAGTTCGATCAGTTTGTAGGCTTGTGTTTTACTGATTTCTCGATCGCGCAACCAATTGAGAAATCCCATCCCGCCCTGATTTTTTTCGCGATCCCGCACCGCTCTGAGAATCCGACCCCGCCAAATGTCCGTCTGTAAATCGAATCGATCGCACACTTGCCATGCTCGATCGATTTGCTGCTGAAAGGCAAATTCCTCAATGCGGTCGTCATTCGGATCGGGCAGATCAAACTTGAATTCAGACGGTTCTAGAGCTTCGAGGGTGAGGGTTTTCGCGCGTGCCATTGGAGGGGAGGAAAAAACAGTCGCATTATTATTGCATCTTTGTTGCCCTATGCTGCGATCGCATTCCAAATCGCGCTAATCAAAAATACAGTCAGTGTTCCGATCGCAATTACCACACTCAGAAGCACCAAAATCAACAATGCTACGAATAGATAATCGGCTTTTGCTTGTTGTCCTGGTTTGGCTAAGTGCGCCTCGATCAACACCAGATTCTTACTATTCGCCTTCCAAGCTAAATCAACGAAATCCCCAGCCATTGGAATAATCCCAAGCAGCGCATCCAGGATCAAATTCCACAGCATTCGCAGCAATGTAGGACGTGGTAAACCTAATCGTGCGGCTTCAATCAAAATGTAAGACGAAACAAATGACATTGCTACATCACCGCCACCGGGGAATAGTCCGATGATCGGATCAATTCCAATTCGATACTTTGTCCCAGGAATAGGAAGCGCATTGTCGAGGAGATGAGTCAGCGATCGAAGTCTTGCGATCGTACTTTCGCGATGAGACTGCATAACGATTCGTTCTTGTTTTTCAAATCTTAAACCGGATCGCCTAAGATCAAGATTCGATCAGCAGAGAACAGCCGTGAAATTAATCGTAATTGGTGGCGGAGCAGCAGGATTTTTTGGGGCGATTTGTGCCGCGCGATTGGGTGTCGATGTGACGTTGCTCGAAGCGGGTCAGAACTGTTTATCAAAGGTGCTTATTTCGGGCGGCGGTCGCTGTAATGTCACTCATGCGTGTTTTGAGCCATCTTTGCTTGTTCAGAACTATCCAAGAGGCGGAAAAGCTTTAAGAGGCGCATTCTCACAGTTTCAGGCGAAACACACGATCGAATGGTTTACCGATCGCAATGTCAAACTGAAAACTGAAGCAGATGGACGAATTTTTCCGATCACGGATGATTCAAGAACGATCGCTGATTGTTTATTCAATCAAGCCGCTGATCTGGGTGTAAAAATCTACACTCAAGCGCCAGTAAAGTCGATCGCTAAATCTGACGAAAAATTCTCGATCGAGCTTCGATCCGGTCAAGTCCTCACGGCAGATCGTGTTCTCATTGCCACCGGAAGCAATCCCAACGGCTATCAATTTGCGAAATCCTTGGGACATTCAATCATTGATCCCGTTCCATCTCTGTTTACTTTCAATGTAAAAGACGATCGATTAACGGATCTCGCGGGTGTTTCTGTTGATCCCGTTCGCCTGAAATTGCAAGTAGGCGATTCAAAATTTGAGCAAACTGGAGCATTGTTAATCACACATTGGGGATTGAGTGCGCCTGCGGTTCTGAAACTGTCTGCTTGGGCAGCAAGAGAATTGCACAATCATAAATATCAAGCACAACTCACAATCAATTGGTTGCCGAAACAGAATCCAGAACAACTACGGCAAGAATTGATTGCAGTCAGAAACCAAATTCCACAAAAAACCATTGCTGCAAATTGTCCGGTGATGTTACCGCGAAGATTGTGGGAGAGATTGACTGAAACTTTGGGAATCGATCGAGAGCGGAGATGGGCAGAACTCTCAAATAAAACATTGAATCAGTTAGTTCAAGAACTCACACAAGGCAACTACAAAATCTCAGGCAAAGGCGCATTCAAAGAGGAATTTGTAACTTGCGGTGGAGTAAATCTAAAAGAGATCAACTTTAAAACAATGGAGAGCCGTTGCTGTTCAGGTCTTTATTTCGCGGGTGAAATATTAGATAT
>JADEXW010000846.1 GCA_015206935.1 Pseudanabaenaceae cyanobacterium LEGE 13415
CCATGATGGATTGATTGCGGGTAGTTTGCATTGGTCGCGCTACATGGGCGATCGACAATTCGGCTGGTTAGGATTGCGCCCCGTGTCCGATACAATTCTCGAACTCGATGCCTTTACAGGGGATTATGAAACCGATGAGGGTTGGAAGCGCTCGCCGCTCGATCAGTTAATTTACCAACTTCAAATCATGGCGGCTCGCTATCGGATCGGCGATGGAACGGGCGGAACCTTTGTGGGGCCTGCCTACAATTGCACTCAGGATTCTAATCAAGCCCTATATGCAGCAATGCGGCAAATTGTGCGATCGCTGAGAGAGAATCCAAACGTCGAGCAGTGGAAACAGCAACATCCGGATCAACACCATCGCTTAGAGGAACTAGAACAGTTCAGCAAAGACTTAAAGCGGCTCCTCTTACCCTGGGGAACCGCCCGCGCCGATTGGAAGAATCAATCTGAAGTTCTCGGTAGTACGATCGAAGACCGTCCCCTTAGTAAGATCCGCCGAAGTTTACTCAGTTGGCGCACGATTTTACCTCGTCTTACCAGTGATGAGGTGACTCAAGCAATCTTGAAACGAGGCGGATCAGCATTGGTGTTGCGAACGAATCAGGTAGGCGGAAACGATCCCGATATTGAGCCGATCGCACCGATGACGCTCTAATCATCTTCCAACTTGAGAAGCTTCTCGTCCAATTCCTTGATATAAGACTGCACGAGAGGCAGAATCTGTTTGCGAAGTGCAGTCGTCACGGCTCCTTCTGAACTGTTGATGCTGATCGAGAGAGCGACCTCGATTACCATCCGAAAACTGGTCAAAAAACTCAGTCCACCGTTCTTGTGGCAGTGCTTTACCAATGTCAATGTTCGTCGTCATATTACTCCTTGTAAACGTTCAAAAGAACTCGATTGCTATGATCAGATTCGTGCTAGAGAGTGGAATAGAAAAGGGAAAATTGCTCCAACAAAAACACCAATTGTACAGATGCTTAACAGAATTTGGAGAACCTGATTTTTCATCAAGCCAGCATCGAGCAAGTTTTCGATAGATTTCGACAAAGCTGAGTCCATTAGGAGCATACTCATCCAGGTTAGTACGATCGCGATTCCCCAAGCCACTCGTCCCATTGAGAACGCTGTTCCCGCTATGATAAACATAGAGCCAAACGTAAGCGACAGCAAGCCTGCCCAAACCTGCATTCCAATCATTCTGCATTTACGAACTGTGGCAACTAACAAGAAAAATAGTACGACTTCGACTAGGAAGAAAAAGAGAGTTGCACAAGGCGCACCACCGCAAGAATTGAGCCAGAGACCCCACCCCAATCCAATCTGTTGTAACAATAACACTGAGAGCCAGCCCGGATGTTTGCGAAGAGACCCAATAAAGGATTGTGAGTCGATCAATCGATAGCCCTGCCCAAATTCTGCTGAAATTTTATTAGTCATTTTCGTAATAGTTAATATACGGATTAAGATTCACAAAAAATATCTTTTCCTGTGCCTTTGCTATCTGGGCAGTCCGTGTCTCCTGCATCGACAATTCGGGATGCTCATGGATATCCTTGTAAAGCACTTCTAAATTCGGAAGCAAGTCATCAAGGTTCGCAAGGATAGCGGTGGGAAAACTGGTCTTTTCTATATTCATGGCTTTAAGTTGTAACAAAATGCTTCTGTTGAAAATTTAGTTAAAGATTTTCAATGTGATGCCAGGTTGTTTGAGCAGGGGTTCTACTTGTTCGCGCGATTTGAGATCTCGATCGCAACATTAAATTCTTGATTACTGGCGGTAGGAAAGACTACATCTCCTAGCGCGAAGAGAGTTGATGAGCTTCAACAATTCTTGCAATAAACTTGTCTAGCTGATGGCTTTCACGGGTGTTGTAAACCGATCATCCCTCATGAACACGCCGTCACCATAGACACAAATCATCTAAATTGGTGCTGGTATCTCTCAATTTCTTAGACGATCTGGAATGGTTCGCTAGTCTTAATTCAGATACTCATCGTTGTTTAAAGCCTCCTCGATTTTATGATGCTGCCCATCTCTCCATA
>JADEXW010000201.1 GCA_015206935.1 Pseudanabaenaceae cyanobacterium LEGE 13415
GTCTTTATACGATCGCAGGCAATCACAAGTTCAATGGTTATTTCTTCTACTCCCATCGTCCGCAAACCCTCCAAAGTTGAAGGCATCAAAGAGCGCAGTAATTTCTTGCGTGAACCCGTTGCCTCAGAATTGCGGCTTGATACGAACGCATTTAGCGATGACGGCATTCAGTTAATCAAGTTTCACGGTTCCTATCAGCAAGATAATCGCGATAATCGCGTCAAAGGTCAGGAAAAAGATTATTCGATGATGCTGAGAACGCGATCGCCTGGGGGATTTGTTCCGCCAGAATTGTATTTAACGATCGATCGCTTATCGGACGAATATGGCAATCACACGATTCGAGTGACGACTCGCCAAGCCTTTCAGCTTCATGGCGTATTGAAAAAGAATTTGAAAGCAACGATTAGCGCGATCGTCAAAAGCATGGGATCGACTCTGAGCGCTTGCGGTGACGTGAATCGAAATGTCATGGCTCCGCCTGCTCCATTCAGAAATCGCCCTGAATACGAATACGCTTACAAATACGCGAATAATGTCGCAGATTTATTAACGCCACAATCGGGAGCCTATTACGAAGTTTGGCTGGATGGAGAAAAAGCGGTTACGGGCGAAGAAGATCCGGAAGTCGTAGCAGCTCGGAAGCGGAATATTAACGGCTCGAATATTGAAGATTCGCCAGAGCCGATTTATGGAACGTACTATCTGCCGCGTAAGTTCAAGATCGGTGTAACTGTTCCGGGCGATAACTCGATCGATCTATTTTCTCAAGATGTGGCTTTGGTTGTTTTGACGAACGACCAAGGTGAACTCGAAGGATTCAACGTCTATGCAGGTGGCGGACTGGGACGGACACACGGGAAAGAAGAAACGTTTCCACGCTTGGCAGATCCGATCGGCTATGTGGATAAAGCCGATGTATACGATGTTGTAAAAGCGATCGTGGCAACTCAGCGCGATTATGGCGATCGTAGCGATCGCAGACATTCGCGGATGAAATACCTCGTAGAAGAATGGGGCGTTGAGAAGTTCCGCGCCAAAGTTGAGGAATATTTTGGCAAAGCGATTCAACCCTTCCGACCGTTACCGGAATTTGAATTCAAGAATTACCTCGGCTGGAACGAACAAGGAGACGGCAAACTGTTCTATGGAATCTCGATCGAGAACGGTCGGATCAAAGACGATAGTGGCTTCAAACTCAAAACAGCACTGCGGAAGATTGTGAGCAAATTCAATCTACCAATGTTGCTGACTCCGAGCCAGAACGTTCTGCTATATGACATCAAGCCAGAGGACAGACAGCGAATCAATCGACTTCTTCGGGAACATGGAATCGAACGACCGGATAAGATCGATCCACTGATCCGGGATGCGATGGCTTGTCCTGCGTTACCGACTTGCGGACTTGCGACGACGGAATCTGAGCGGATCAGTTTGCCTGTATTGACTCGAATTCGGTTGCTGCTCGACAAAGTTGGACTGCCAAATGAGTCGTTTATTGTGCGGATGACCGGATGCCCGAACGGATGTGCGCGTCCGTATCTGGCAGAATTGGCGTTTGTTGGAAGTGGCCCGAATACTTATCAAGTGTGGATGGGTGCGGCTCCGAATCAAACGCGCTTGTCAAAAGTGTTTATTGAGAAGATGAACATGGATGATTTAGAAACCGTGTTTGAACCTGTGTTTACGCTGTTCAAGAAGGAGCGGAAACCTGGGGAAAGTTTTGGGGATTTCTGCGATCGATACGGTTTAGATCGAATCCACGAATTCACCGGAGTATAAACTAGAGGGGCGTGAACAGCGCCCTTTTTTATTGCAGCTATGTTATCTACTTCGATCCGATTGCAATTAGAACCAGGGGAACGGGTGACACTTCAGCCTGTGTCCTGGCAGCGATTTGAGGAAGTTTTGGCAGAATTAGGCGATCGACGATTGGCGAGAATTGCGTATGCGGATCAGACGTTAGAAATTATGGCTCCATTGCCTGAACATGAGCGATCGAAGGTTTTGATTGCAGATTTAGTTAAAGTTTTGCTGAGAGCGCAAAAACGAAGATGGGAACCGCTTGGATCGACCACGTTTAAACGCGAGGAAATGTTAGCGGGCATTGAACCGGATGATTGTTTTTACATTCAGAACTATCGATCGATAAACGGAAAAGACCGGATTGATTTAGCCCTTGATCCGCCACCGGATTTAGCGATCAAAACGGATGTCACTTCTAAAACAAAACTATCCGCATATCAAGCATTGGGCGTTCCTGAGCTTTGGATTTATGCGAAAGGAAAGTTAAAAATCAATGTTCTGGAGAAAGGAGAATATCGAGAAGTTTCTGTCAGTCCAACTTTTCCCAATGTTGCTGTGAGTGATTTGATTCCTCAGTTTATGCAACGTGCGAAAATGGTTGGTGTGAGTCAAGCACTTGAGGAATTTGAAACATTAATTCGATTGTAGGACGTGAAATATATGAGCGTAATTATTTCTGATGACATTCTTCAAGCTGCACAAATTTCTGAGACAGAGTTAAAGCGCGAGATTGCAATTCTGCTGTTTCAGCAAAAGAAGCTGAATTTAGGAAAAGCGCGGGAACTGTCAGGATTACCATTAGTTGAATTTCAAAGAGAATTAGCAGATCGAGGAATTGTTATTCATGACGATGTGACAAGCTTTCAGGCAGAAGTAGAGAATTTGAAAGCTTGGGGTGATTTGTGACGATCGTATGCAACACTTCTCCGATCACCAACTTAGCTGCTATTAATCAATTTGAGCTTCTGCGTTCTGTTTATAGCGAAATCGTGATTCCTCAAGCGGTCTTTGATGAGTTGACCCAAGTGGGATATGCAGTGCCGGGAACAGTAGAAGTTCAAACTGCAAATTGGATTCGAGTGGTTACCGTTCGCGATCGCAATCAAGTCTCAACTTTTCGGCAAGTACTTGATGCGGGTGAAGCGGAAGCGATCGCGCTTGCATTAGAGCTTTCTGCTGAACGATTGTTGATTGATGAAGCGGCGGGGCGATCAATCGCAGAAGCATCTGGGTTGAAAGTCACAGGAACTTTGGGTGTTCTCCTGATTGCGAAGCAACAAGGGATTATTCCATTGGTTCAACCCATGATTGATTCATTGATGAGTCAAGCAGGATTTCGCGTCAGTTCTGCACTGTACAAAGCATCTTGACTGCTGCTCAGGAGTGAACGAATGTCACAGCTACAACGATTGGTCATTAGTGAATCACAAGTACAAGATTCAATCGCATCTCTATCCTTAGAACAGCGACATTATCTGAACAATGTTTTGCGATTGAAAAATGGCGATCGCTTTATCGCGCTTGACGGCAAAGGACAATCTTGGATCGCGACGCTTGAATCTGATCAAGCAACACTAATTGAATCACTACAAGCATCATCAGAGTTAACAGTTTCAATCACGCTCATGTTAGCGCTACCGAAAACGGGATTTGATGATGTGGTGCGGCAAGTGACCGAATTAGGGGTGGCTTGTATTGCGCCTGTGATTAGCGATCGTACTTTACTCAATCCGAGCGGGAATAAGCTCGATCGCTGGCGACGAATTGCCCAAGAAGCCGCAGAACAATCCGAACGCCAAATCGTGCCAACGATTCTAGAACCGATGCCGTTCAAAGTTGCATTAGAACAATTGCAAGCGGATTCTCGTTACATCTGTGCAGAGCGAACTTCATCACAGCATTTATTAAATTGTGAGTTTGGCAATTCTGTAATTGTTGCGATCGGGTGCGAAGGTGGATGGACAACTCAAGAAATTGAAACCGCGATCGCTCAAAACTATCAGCCTGTAACCCTCGGAAAACGGATTCTCAGAGCAGTCACGGCTTCGATCTCAGCGGTTTCTCTGATTGCTGGAATGGTAGAAAGTCGGTCTGGAAGTGAAACCTAAAAAAGCAGATTTTCGCGTCTCATTATGTCATTGGATCAGATTGCGGCAGCCTTCGATCGTCAAGATTACAACTTAGCTACCCGATTGTTAAAAGAGTTTCTTCGGGAATCGCCTCAAAATCCTTGGGGGCATTTGTACAAAGCGCGATTGTATGAAGCATCAGAGAATTTTGAGGGTGCAACCACAATCTATGAGCAGCTTTTAAAGAAAGTCACTCATCCGAAAATCGTATCTCATGCACGACAAGGACTTCAGCGAATTAAGACGAAAACTCAAGTCCTAAAGCAACAAGCGATCGAGCAAGCGAAATCTGCACCAGAGAACAATGAACCTGGTTTGTTAATTCTCGAAGCAATTCCTCCTGACACTCGGACTCAAGCTGCTAAGGACTTTGCTCGAATTTTCAATCTGGATGTTTATACAGCTCGATTACATCTACCGAATCGGGGGTGGAAAATGTATCGATTAGGTGCGATCGGTGAACTGAACTTTTACCAACAGCAACTCAAAGCCGTGAACATTCCCGCATTTTGCACAACGGAATTAGCACTCAAAGCGATTCCCGTATTTGAAGTATTGTACTTTTTGGACTATGCACCGAAAGCTGTAGTCGTTTGCCACAACGAAACCGGACAGCTTGGATCGCTTACCTTTGACTGGTCAGAAATCAATCAGCGCATTGAAGGACAGTTACCCATTTTTGAGCGCGTTGTAGATGGATCAGTGCGAAAAGGGGTAGAGCGACAGCGCAAAGAGAAAACATTAGACTATGTGCAAGTGTGTGATCTGCATCTACCGAAACGACGTTGCATTTTACGAATGTGTGATTGGCGGTATCACTTTGATCAAGGGATTGAATTTGGTGCAATGGGCGATGCCACGATCGAGCTTGATCAATCAATCAATCGACTGCATTGGAATAGTTTGCTGAACTTCTTGACTGAGCAACTTGATGAAAAGCCTCTGTGGTCGGACTTTGCTGTATTTGGAGAAACCGCGATCGACTTTCCGATTTTGCTCGATCGCATTCCTGCACACATCGAAGCTTACGAATCTGCATCTTGGGCTTCAGCATTCCATTTGTACAGTAGTCTTGCTTTTAGCCGCGATTCTGTATAACTTCGATGCGCTCCTCTGGTGGGGTTTGCTTTAACCAGGAACTTGGTTGAATCACAGTTGAATCCACATCAGAACCCCATTCTTTCTGAAAAGCTTGGAGCAGTAGATCTTGTTGATGTCGGAGTTCGAGAATATCTGTACCGCGATTGATAATTGCAAACCAAACTAAACCTCGATCGCGGGTCGGAACAACTCCAGCCAAAGCACTGACTTGATTTAAGGTTCCAGTTTTAATCACAGAATATTTTGGAATGTCTCGCGTTTCCATTGTTCCATTGAGATCAACGCCTGAAGTTGGAAAGAAATCAGCGATCGATAAATTCAACGGGTGCATGGTTCTTTCGATCGCTGCAAACATTGCACAAGCTGCATGAGGTGAAATTCGATTGTCTGTTCCCAATCCAGATCCATTTACTAATTGCAACTCATCCGGTGAGATGTTCGCAGCTTTTGAAGCTTTGTCGATGACAGTTTTTGCACCACCAAGGTTGTTCGCTAACATCTCTGACATCTCATTCTGACTATGAACATTCAGATACTTGATTAGATGAACTAAAGGAAGCGATCGGTATTTTAATAAAACCTGTGTTGGAGCCGTTGCTCCGGTTTGCACTTTGCCTGTGATGTCGATCGTGGGGCGAGTTGTTTCTGTTGCACCAAACTCATCTCGAATGTCATCATCCCAAGTTTTAGAGTTCAATGCTTTTTTCAATAGTTCACCGGACTTAGTAACCTCATCTCGAAAGCTCATCATAAAGCTTCCATTGATGATTAAATTACCTGCAACTTGGCGAATTCCTTGTTTTTGGAGCGCATTTCCAATTGCGATCGCATCTTCCCACAAGAACATTGGATCGCCGCCGCCTTGAATGATCAAATCGCCTTTGAGAATGCCATTCTCGATCGTCCCAGTCGAACCAATCACCGTTTCAAACTGATGCTCTGCACCCCAAGTTTGCAAGGCTGCTAATGAAGTTGCAATTTTCGTTAAAGAAGCCGCAGGAATCGGATTTGTTCCCCGATTGCTCAAGAGTAAATTCGCGCCTGATTGTAGCCAGATCCCTTGTTCCTCAGACTTGAGACCCTGAGAATTGAGGAACTTTAGATAGTCATTGACAATTTTTTCCGCCGTTGGATCAGTGGATTGCCAGAACGGAGTTTGCACCGTCGATCGAGCTAACATTTCACCCGGATCAAACGAAGACGGCAATCCTACAAGTTTTAACCAGCCCGACACTAATCCTGCGCTCAACAGATCCAGCAATTCACTTCCTCCTGTACGGTAAAAGAATATCGTTCAACATTTGACTATGGCAAAGCCTGATCCGAATCGAATTTTACGACTTTTACCGATCGCTGTTGGCGTTCTTGGCGGAAGTTTGTTATTTACGAATCGAATTCTGACCCCTGAACTCTCCAATTCTCAAGCGCGATCGGATGTGATGGGCGTGATTTTGAGCGCGATTTTGATTCTGACTGGCTTAATTTGGCAGCAAATTCAACCGCGCACCCCAGATAGCGTCGAATTAATCGGTGAAGAAGGGTTTGAGCTTGATCCAGAGCTACCGGATTCTGTCAAAACCGAGTTAGCTTGGGCATCTCATATCTTGCTGACCAATACCGTTACGCGATCGCTCATCGTTTACTATCGCGGTAAAGTTCTTCTCCGTCGCGGCATTCTCAGTTCAAACAAAGAAGTTAAACCAGGAGCAATCTTGCAGCGCGTCCTTGATAAGCAAAAACCGATTTATCTCGTTGCTCTGAATGTTTATCCTGGAAAGATTGAATTTAGCTATCTGCCCGAAAATACTCAAGGTGTGATTTGTCAGCCGATCGGCGAAGAAGGCGTTCTGATTTTAGGAGCGAATGCGCCTCGGAGTTATACAAAACAGGATGAAAATTGGGTGAGTGCGATCGCTGAAAAGCTCGATAATACGCTGAGTCAACTTAAGCAGACTGACGTAAATTAGCCGCCTTTTTCTGGGCTTCTGCATAGATTTGCAAGGCAGCCGCCATGTGTTGTTCTGCCTCTTCACCTTTGGATTGGAACCACGCTAAAGTTTCAGAATCAATCCGAATCTCGACGGTTGCGAGTGATGAGGAAGGCATCCGTGCCATCTGCCAAGCCTCACCCGCTCCAGCAATTGTTTAACTACGATCGCTGGCTGATTGATTGCTACTTCAACGGAATAGCTGTCGGGATTTTGGCAAAGCGCGATCGCTCCTCAAACACAGATCGAGCAATTTCATCATTCATGATTCGAGAATGTAAAATTGCTGCCCATTCTGCCGCTCGTTGGACTAACTCAGGCATCACTTGAATAAAGGCTGTCACTTGTTCTTGTACATCAAACGACTCTAAGAAATGTACCAAGCTGAACATGACTTCTGGATGTTCACAGGCATCATCTAAAAGCAAATGCAGATGTGGCAGATCTGTGGGGTCAGGATTTTGAGCAAGTTTTTCTAAGGTTGTTTCAAAGTAGTCGACTTCCTCTGGCGATCGCATCAGTCGATTTGCTTCCAGAATATCGATGAGTGAATTGGAACTCATACAGGATGCTCCTCCTTTTCAAAAATACCAGACCAAGCGGACTTATTTAATTGCACAAGCGATCGTAAACTGCGTCTAATTGCTTCAGGGTAAACATTCTGACGCTGATACAACACCCTAAGATCTCGAATTTCTCTTGCTAAAACCTGTCTAGGAGAAAGACTTAGATCGGGTGGCTGTCCATAAGAAAGCGTTTAACGCGGTTAAATTCATAATCTACACCGCTGGGCTACAGAATTTGAACGCTGCAAAATAAAATGACAAGTTGTAGCATAGTGAGATTACTTGGATCATGTGACTATGCCATCTGCCAAGCCTCATCCGCTCCAGCGATTATTTAACTACGATCGCGTTTATCGCACTTCAGCTCTTCGCGCCAGCTTTTTCTCGGTTCTCAACAAAGTCTTTGATCTTGCGCCGCCTTATTTGATTGGGATTGCGGTCGATATTGTTGTCAGCCGCGATCGCTCTTGGATTGCTGCACTCGGAATCACAGATCTGATCGGTCAGCTTACCTTTATCTCAGTGCTGACGCTGATCATTTGGGGAGCAGAATCGCTGTTTGAATATTTATACGATCGACAATGGCGAACTCTGGCTCAAATGATGCAGCATGATTTACGTTTGGATGCTTACCAACATTTGCAAGAATTAGAGCTTGGCTTTTTTGAAACTGAAACGACAGGTAATCTGCTTGCGATTCTCAATGATGATATTAATCAATTAGAGAGATTTCTTGATAGTGGTGCAAATCAGATTTTGCAGTTTTTCACTACTGTATTGTTAGTAGGTGGAACTTTTATTGCATTTGCGCCTTCGGTGTCGTGGTTGGCAATGTTGCCAATTCCATTCATTTTGTGGGGATCGATCGTGTTTCAGAATCGATTAGCTCCACGATATGCTGATGTGAGACAGAAATCAGGTTTGATTAGTGCGAGATTGGCGAATAATTTGTCTGGGATTGCGACGATTAAGAGCTTTACAGCGGAAAAGTATGAACTCGATCGAGTTGGAGCCGAGAGTGAAGG
>JADEXW010000847.1 GCA_015206935.1 Pseudanabaenaceae cyanobacterium LEGE 13415
ACTCCAGGGTAAACCGCCGCATTGCACGTAATGCAGTGGCTTCGGAGATCCCGGAATAGTGTGAAAAATTGCCTTTGTTGAGAGGGTAGGAATATATGCGCAGCTTCGTCCATAAACAAGGAAAATCTAGATACTCCAAGCTCTTCGGATAGATCTTCCAGAGCTTCCTTGATCTCTTCTACGTCAGGAATTTTGCTGAAATCTATTTTTTGATCTGGATGCTTCCAAGATGCCTCGTAGGCCTTGATGATGCTCTCGAGGCCGTCTGTGTTCGAATATCCTCGCGGAAGGCCGGCAAGCACGTTCGCGCTTTGGGGAGGCGTGGCAAGGAGACCCATTTTTTGAACTTTTCGCAATATTGCTCGACAAATACGCGCAAGCATCCAGTGGCGAAATTGTTGCGGATCATCACTTCGCAAGAGAGAACCACTCACGAACGTAACATAGACTGGGACGGCTTTCTGAGACTTGAAATCTCTGGCAAGCTCCTGCTCAGCAACCCGCATCAAAAATGACTTACCGACGCCACGACTCCCGATGAGGACGGTCGGATTTCTCCCCTTAAGCTGAGTTACTATTGATCGATCTTCATCAGTTTCGACGAAGTAGTTCAATATATTTGCAGGTCCGATGTCCTCAGTCCTAAAGAAAAAATCACTCATTGCTCTTTCCTTTCGAACTGCGCTTGCACTGGAGGTAGGTCGCCAAAATCTCCGAGCATCATATCTTCCACCACATCCCTCTGTGGGCGTTCGGATACTCTAAGATAGCGGCAAGCAAAAGCAAACTTAACTACACGCAAGGCGGTGTCGGCCCGATCAACCCAAGCATCAAGAATTTCGGGGATGTATGCCATTTCACCATCAATTCCATCAAAGGAATTCCTATTTCCGTGGACAAACTGAGAGCATTCTCGATACAAAGTTTCAGCCATTGCGCGATACTGCTCACAGTGTTCCTTCATTTCAGGAAAGAATGCGCCGGAAAACGTCTTCGACAATACACCATTTTCATTTGATATAATCGAAGACCAATTCGAATCCTTTTGATCCTTCATCCAAAGGTGCATGTCGATTTCATGCGCAGAAAAGAGAACACAACAGAGAGAAAGTTCGAAGAACAATCTCAAACTCACATGTGCTTGCCGGTATTGAGCGACGCTTGCGGAGTATAAAGCGTGCTGATACTCTATCTTTGCCAGACGGAACATCTCCGCCTCGGCTCGCCCCTGAAGGAAAACCTCTAAGCATTCGAGGTCTTTTATGGCGTTATGCGCCGATGTGAATGCGGCGACCTTTTCATCGTCACTCCGCAGGTCATCCAGAGACTTTCGGCTGCGGTCTAGAATTTTAGTATAATAGTCCACGGTCAATGCCGGATCTCCAATTTCTCGTCTATGATCGCATTGCTTTGATGGGCTGACACAAGCGTGTTGGATAGGCTATGGGAGCTTTCCTCGACACTTCCAGTTCTTCGGCTGGACTGCAACGTTCATTCATTCGTTGTAGAGCATTGACCCAAGCTCGTCGGCGCTCCTTGGTCCCCATTGGGCGGTTCCCTCACCTGTGCGTTGACTCGCCAGGGGAGCAGATCCCGGCTTTGTAATGCCCGCCCGGCAACAGGACCGATATGGAAAGGGCATTGCATTGACCGTTCTTCTGCGCATTGCTGCCGTTCATCCTGGACGCAGCGAAGGTCGGCTTTCCGCCCTTAGCGGCTTCAGGTCGTTTTCCCCGGCGCGCGGCATCCCTTCACCGAAAATCCCGCCCCTTCACCTTGATGCTGTCCAGATGCAGGTCGCGGACATACATGTCACGGGGCCGCGGACCTTCAGGCACGATCCCGCGCGGATCCGGCGGTGGGCTGCCATGACGGAACTCTTCGCCACGCCCGTGGGGCAGGGGGAAGGGGGTATCGCGCCTGCCGACGCTTGCCAGTTCAGTGGACAGATCGGTCAGCCGATGGGCGACCAGATGCACCACCTCACCTTTCCGCTGAATGCGGCCCTTTACGGCGATCATGCCGGCGCCGAGAACGAT
>JADEXW010000848.1 GCA_015206935.1 Pseudanabaenaceae cyanobacterium LEGE 13415
TCGATTTCGATATTGTCATTCAACACACCCGCCACACGAGCGCGAGAATTAGAAGCTGCAAGGAGAGCTTGGATCGATCGCTGAAAATCCTGGGGTGAGAGTTTAGACGGATCGATCGTTTGAGTTGCGATCGTATCGCCTTGCAAAAACACAATTTGATTCGGAATCGCAGTCATGTAAACGGTCACGCCCCGATTTTCGCCTCTCACATAGTTTGCACGAGCTTGGACTCGCACCAGATAGTCCTGACCATCACTAATCTGGCTAATGAGTGACTCCACTTCCGCTGTTGGAATTTGAACCACTTGATCCTCACGTCCAAGTTGTAGTGCTTGAATGGCTGCTCGATTCGCAAATTGCAGAAGTTGATCTACAGCGGCTCTTGCGCCTTTCGGTTCGACCACTCGCACCACTCCCGCAGATAGCACTTGAGTCCGATACAGCGCTAAATCCCCGCTCCGAATCAGTTTCACATCCCGTTCAAATCGTCCTAGAGTCTCAGTCAGGGCAGCTTGCCGAGAGGATAATTCTTTAAGCTGAGATTCTAATTTTTGCAACTCTGCACCGCGTTGAGCAATCACCTGATCGCGTTCACCAATATCGCGATCGCGCTGTTCGATCACTCTGGTACGATCGGCAATTTGTTCATCCCGTTCGGCAATCTGCGCTTTAACCTGATCCCGCTGCTCGATCAATTTTTGCTGCTCTGCTTGGAGTTGCTCAATTCCCGATCGTAATACGAGTGCTTGCTCAGACACTGCGACTAATTGTTGCCGAGTCGCATCTCGTTGCGCTTCTGTTGTTCGCAGTTGAGCATTCGTTTCTCGTTGTCGATCGATCGAAGTTTGCAAATTCGCATTAATGCGTTTTAACTGTTCTTCAACTTGAGCGCGTTCCGATCGGGCTTCTGCCAGTTGCTTTTCGACCTGCGCTTTCTGAGCATCAGTCGCCTTCAAATCAGCGGATACTTTTTCAAGATCGCGTCCCCGTTCCCGCAGCTCTGATTGAATCCGCCCAAAGTTGAGCAACATTTCCCGAAACGTTTTACTTGCCAGCAACAATATGCCCAGCGTCGATGCCGAGATCAGTGTTCCAGTCAAAATCGTCACGACGACAGCGGTTTGCTTAGGGCGGAGATTAAACAGACTGAGGCGGGCTTTTCCCACGCGCGTCCCCAAACGATCGCCAATGGTCGCGATCGCTCCTCCCAACACCAACACCACCAAAATTAGAATCAGCCCGACATCGGACATATAACTCCCCAGAAAACCTTAGCCCAGACCGGTTAAAGGCAATGCTAGACCCGCCTTTCATTATGCCTGTTCGTCCTGAACTTCGGGCGCGTCTCCAAGGAAAGAATTCTACGCCAATTATGTGAACTGTTGACTGAGCGTTACCGGATTATGAACGGTGATCTTTTTCTTGTGAATCGAGATCATCTTGTCCTGCCGCAAATCACCCAGTAATCGAGTGACGGTGACACGAGTGGAACCAATCGCTTCTGCGATCGCTTGATGCGACAGTTTGAGATCAATCATGATTCCTTCTTGCGAAGGCACTCCAAAGTCCCGACAGAGAATCAAAAGAAAACTTACCAAGCGCGATCCCATATCCCGATGCGCCAGAGTTTCGATCATCATCTCGGTTTGAAGAATTCGGGATGATAACCCTTTCAGCATCAGCATCGAGAGTTCAGGATTTTCCTTCAAGGCTTTTTCAACTTGTTCGATCGGCACTGAAAGCAATTCGACCGGAGTGAAAGCGACTGCGTGATAAAAGCGATCGGCGCGTTGTCCAGTAATCAGTGATAACACCCCGAATACGCTGTTTTCTCTTAACAGCGCCACTGTAATTTCTTCGCCTGCTTCGTAAACTCGTGAGAGCTTAACCGCACCCTTGACTAAGAAATAGACTCGTTCGGCTGGATCACCCGGAAAAAAGATTGTCTTGCCGCGTTCAAACGTCTCAATAACGGGAGGATACGCGCCTCCTCCAATCTGACGAAACATTGTTGCGAGCGGTCTATCCTTGGTCACTAC
>JADEXW010000202.1 GCA_015206935.1 Pseudanabaenaceae cyanobacterium LEGE 13415
CCATTACAACCGTTAGACTATGCGGCAGCATTTCAAACGTAGCAGGTGTTGTCCCAAACATTTCTCCATCAAGTGCGATTTGCTGCGGTGGATCGGTGGTGATGGTGACTTTATTGGTTCGGAGATAGCCAATATTCTTGTTTTCGCTCGGTTTGCCAGCGAGACCATTCGTGAATAAGTCGATCGCAGAACTCAATACATTCGCCGCAGCAGTGGGCGACAGAATTGTAATGTCAAATTGTTCGTCATCTGGGCGCAGTTCTCCAGTTCCTTGTGCAAGGATCGATGTTGGAGGAGCAATACTCGCAACTGTCAGTGCGATCGCTGGAACGGTAATCGTTTGCTCTTCAGTTTCGAGTCGAGCTTCAAACTGCGGCGGTTGTTGGAGTTGTTTCAACCCTGCAATCACATAGGCAAGCATTCCGAATTTATCTTTCAAGTCTCGATTCGCAGCTTGGACGGTTTCAGCCTCGAAGCCAATTCCCGCAAGGAGCAGCATGAATTGATCATTGCATTTGACGGTTCCGATGGTGCGCGTTGCTCCTTGGAGAATCGCAATACATGCTTCTTCCAAGGTGTTCGGTAAGTCTAGTCCATTCACAAAAGCGTTTGCAGTTCCGCGTGGAATCACTGCAAATGGAGTATCAGTGTTAACCACTGCGCTCGCCGCCGCTGATACTGTACCGTCTCCGCCTGCCGCAATGATTAAATCTGCCTGTTGCGCTACGGCTTCCTTTGCTAAGTCTGCTGCATCTCGCTCTGGTGTCGTTTTCCAGATGGTCAGATTTAAGTGCGGTTGGAGCAAAGATTGAATCGTTGCAAGTTCTCGATCGACATTCGCGCCGCCTGCAACGGGATTAAAAATGAGATAGGCATTCTGAAAAACTTTAATCCGTTTTAGGCGAGTTTCCGGTTGAGGAAGCAGCGTTGAAATCATACGATCCTCCGGTAGAGAGTTTAGGAAAGCGAATTTTTCGGTTTTCTAAGAGCCAGCGCTGCTGAAATTCCCGCGTTGCTGCCTCGCTAATGTCATCAATTAAATGACGATCGGCAAACAAATTCATCACAATGCTAAGAATCGGAACGATTCCACCCAAGGTTTCGCCACTCAGTTGGGCAATGCCTTGTTCGATCGCAGAATCTACTAACAAATCTTCCACGTCTTCTTCGAGCGTATCTTGCAGTGTTTCGTCTTCGAGGGCTTGTTTGTTTAACGATCGTTGAAGTTGACGGATCGTAATTTGAGTGTTCTCAAATTCTTCTTGAGTCTGAGCGATCGCGGCATTGAAAATTGCCCAAGCAAAGGCTTGTTCATCCGAAGTCTGAGGCGCATAGCCGTAACACAGTCCAATTCGATGGATTGTTTGTAGTGCTAGAACGAGTGTGAGTCCTTCATCCGCAACTTCACCAAACACATCAAACAGTCCGCTTAGACTTCCCTGAAGTGCAGCTTGGCTCTGAGCCGCCTTGGTGACTTGTTCGGAAAGTCGATCGCAGGATTCGAGCGTTCCCCGTCGCAGATCATTGAATTGCTCAACGTCCGTCGATGATTTCAGTTTTTCCCAGTCCTGCTGCCAATTTGCTGTAGTCTGCTCACATAACGAAGCAATTTTTTCCAAAACTTTGTTGAGAAAAAAGAAATTGATTAAAGCTCTGCTGGCTAGTAATAGGCGACCGATGATTTCTTTTAATTCGCTAATCTGTCGATGTTTCCAAGCTTTGATCGCTTCAAACTGAACGGCTTCATAAGTGGTTAGGTGAATCGGTTCGCAGTCTAATGGAAGCTTGCGATCGAGTGGCTTTGATTCAGTCAGACAGATTGGCTCGATCGCATCAAGCAGTTTGGTAGTAAAGCTCTTTTCCGATGTTAAACGTGGGTCATACTGAACAATCATCGATCGAGCGGTGGAATTGACTCGTACTGCTTTAACCGAGTTTAGAGACTGCACCTGCGTTTGTAGAACCGTTTCGTACTCAGGATGACGCTTCAACACGGGGAGCCGTACACGAATTCGCCCTGGGACGGTATGTGCCACCTCTAATGCGGTTTCCATAATCTGCCTGAAGTATCAAAAGGTTCTATGCTGTTGAGCTTACCGGATAAATCCCATCTGCCTATGCTCAAATAGACTGATCTTTGGAGAGTTTAATCTTTTCTTTTGGTCGGGCGAATTCTACCAAGCGAAAGATCCTCTCAACTCATTAATTCAGGGGAAATATACCTTAAGGCTGTTCGGCGCTAACAGGATTTCAAGGAAGATTGAGATAGAGTAATCCGTTTTGAGTTGTAAGGTTCGGGAATGCCCCCAAACCCCAATTCTGGGGGATAGGACTCTTGTTCCCCCAAACTTGGGGGCTAGGGGGCACGACCAATTTTGCATCTTACGACTGATTTAGGATTGCTATATATCATTTGCTAGGAACAACCCCGCAATTATTTTCTAAGTTTTGGAGGGAATAAACAATGGAGTGGGAAGCACTGCTGCTGGGACTAGAGCCATTAACCGCCGCCGCGATCGGGGTTGGAGTTGCGGTCGCTGCGCCAGTCATTGCGGCGGTCGATTCGGCAACGGGCAGCAAGTTTTCGGAAAGTACTCGCGCGGTTGCCAAGCAAGGAATGGTTGCCGCATTTCAGACGTTTGAGCAAATGCAAGTCGCGATCGCGGAAGCCCAGGAATCCGTTAACGATTTGATGGCTGAAGCAAAAAGCGATTTCAAACAAGCGAAAGAAAAGGCATCTGAAAACGGTGGTGTGAAGACTGAACCCCAAGAAATTAATATTGATTAGGGAAAAGTGCTACAGCTTTAAAGTGGAGAACATCAACGAAAGCTGCTTCTCATACTTGCTACAGATACAATAATCGAAAGACTAATAATCTTTCACTTTGGGAATTGCACATTGGGATGAGGAGTCGATCGAGAGTACGGATCTGAGGGACAGAGCAAATTTTTAATCTAGGGGGAAGCTATGACTGCTGCCAACTTTAGCCCACACGATCATGAATCGCTTGTGAGTGCGCTCATTCCTCAGGGTTCGGTTCTTCCGCAAGCTCATCTAGCGATCGAGACGATTCAGTATCAGGTGATTCATTGGACACCAGGACGCTATCGACTCCGCATTCCTCGCCTTGCTCGTGACAAAGACTATGCTCACAAACTTCTATCCGCTTTAAACCAGCTTGATTTTGTGAAAGAGGTTCGGATCAACGATCGAATTGCCTCGGTCGTAATCACCTATACGCATCCATTTTCTGGATCGATCGCAGACCTTTCCTCCCGCCTGTCGCAAGCCATCCAGATGAACGAACTTCCTTCGATTGTTCGATCGTCTGACCCTCCCAATTCTCAAGAGCGTATCTCTCAACTGTTGCAGCGATTTTTAGAACAGCATCCTGGAGATGAACTTCGATTGCGTGACCTGCTGAATGAACTTGGAGATCGCGCTTTTGGTCCAACGCTGATCATTTGTGCTTTGCCAGAAGCTTTACCGCTCCCGATCGCGGGCATTTCTGCTCTAGTTGCAATGCCGCTGATGCTTGTCTCTGGACAGCTTATTCTAGGATATTCCCAGCCCTGGCTTCCTGATCGAATTCTCGATCAGCCATTCAAGCGCGAACATTGTGAGCAAATCATTACTGCTGCTATCCCATTTTTGCAAAAACTAGAGCGCTTTGTAGAACCCCGCTGGTCTGTTTTGACGACTCCCGAAGCAGAACGAGTGGTTGGCGTGATGATCCTGTTGCTGAGTTTTATCATTGCCTTGCCGATTCCGTTTGGCAATATGCTTCCTGCGATCGTCATTGTTCTGATTTGTCTTGGCTTGATTGAAAAAGATGGATTGATGATCGCAATCAGTGCAATGCTTACAGGCATCACTCCAGCACTTTTGCTACTTGTCCTGTAGCTTTTATCGATCAGCGCGATCAAACGTAATAACCAGAAGCATGTTTTAATCTGAAAGCAGAACTGTACAGGAAACAAGCTTTGTCTAAACGTGATGGGTTACATTCTTCTTTACGCCAAACATTGGAAAAAGATGGCTGGATGATTACTGATGACCCCTTAATTCTTGTGCTTGCAAAATCTGTACTTAAAGCCGACTTGGGTGCAGAGAAGACGGTTGCGGCGGAAAAAGAAGGACGCAAAATCGCGATCGAGATTAAAGATTTTACGGCTTCTTCGGCAATTAGCGAACTAGAAAAAACAATGGGGCAACTTCAGCTTTATCAGTGGGCATTGGAAGAGCAAGACCCTGATCGACAGCTTTTTCTTGCCATTAGCTATCGTGCGTACCTAAAGTATTTTCAGAAACCACTATTTCAGTTGGCAGTTCAGCGCAGCCGAATTAATCTATTGATATACAATCCAGATGAACAGGTGATTGTCCAATGGCTACCCGCGATCGATATACAGATCTTCTAACTCAAGTATTGCGACAAACCGCTGCGACTCAACCTCGCTTGCAGTCGTTGCAAATTCGTGCGGTCTGCGATCAAGAATCAGAACAATTCTTGATCATTGCAACAGGCTGGGAGAAAACGAGTTGGATCAATACCATTTTATTTCATGCTCGTTTGCAAGATGAGAAGGTCATTATTGAGGAGGATAATTTTGAAACAGGATTGTCATCTGCCTTGATCAGTGCTGGAATTTCCCCAGAAGATATTCTGTCCTCGGATGAAGTATCTTACATCGATCGTGCAGTTGCTTAATCTAATCTCAAACTGGATTTAACCATTGCTTCGTGCTGTAAGAGCGATTGTTTACGATCGACTCCTCCTGCATAGCCTGTCATTTTTCCATTTGTCGCAATCACACGATGGCAAGGAACCACGATCGAAATCGGATTGCGTCCATTTGCGGCTCCGACAGCGCGTGATGCAGTGGGAAGTCCGATACGTTGAGCTAAGGTTCCATAAGAAATTGTTTCACCGAATGGAATCTGTCTTAACTGTTCCCAGACTTGTTTTTGAAAGGTAGTACCGATCGGATCGAGTGGTAAATCGAACTGTTGTCGCTGATGAGAAAAATATTCTGTGAGCTGTTTTTCAACTTCAATGAACAGATCAAGATCAGCAAATTCTCTCCAGTTTAATGTTTCTGGAAAGTGTTTTTGTCCTTGTAGATAAAGTCCGGTCAGAGAGTGCCCCTCTGAAGTCAATAACAATCGAGCGATCGGACTGTCTAACCATTTGTAGTACATGATTGCTCTCCAATAAAAATGGATGTCCAATTGCTGAACATCCTTGCATACGATCGATATTAAATTAATTACCGTTGAGCCACTGAACCGCGATAAATTCGTTCTGCTTGTTCAGGAGTCAGCCAGGGCATCGTCTCGACAATCGAATCGATAGCAGTAGCAGTTTCTGCATGTACGGTTTGCGACATCGGTTCAAGCGATCGAGCTGACCCATGTTCGGCGGCTGGCATTCGTTGCAGCAATTCACATGCCACAGGGGGCGCACCGGTCTTTTCAAATTCACCCGGAACCAATTCGCCCATCTCTCGAAGGGAAAGCTGGCTCTGAGGGGGAACATACGAATGCGTCTCAGGATCAAACGCAAGAACTTCACCTGTCTCTAGGTGATAGACCCAGGCGAAAATTTCGAGCTTGCGCTGGTACAGACGGGAGTGAACGATCGGATAAGTCTTTAAGTTCTCGATTTGGGTGAGAACATTTTCAGCGATCGTAATTTCAAGTAATTCTTCGCCGTTGTACTGCGTATAGGTTTCCTTCACCAGTTGGCGAGTCGCTTCAGAATGTTTGAGCCAGCTATACACCAGGGGCATTTCTTCTTCGAGCTTTCCAAGCTGGAGCAATCCTTTCATCGCGCCGCAGTGAGAATGACCACAGACAATAATTTGCCGAATGTCGAGCGCGTTCAGAGCATATTCAACCGCCGCCCCTTCTCCACCATTCGCTGCCCCATAAGGCGGAATAATGTTGCCTGCGTTGCGAATAATAAACAGTTCACCGATGTCCGCTTGCGTGATTAGATTCGGATCAATGCGGGAATCGGAACAGGTGATGAACAAGACACGCGGCTTTTGACCGTGTGACAATTCTTCTAGCTGATCAACGTGATACGGAACGTAACTTTCTCGGAACCGTTGGTGTCCTTGAATTAACTTTTTCATCGCTCCCTTCCTGTTAGGATTGCCATTCGTCAATGGCTTCGTCTTTGGTGTTCGTGTCTCGGTTCGGAGTCTCGCGCGTGAACTTTAGATGAATCGATCGCGTTTGTTCGCCATCTTTCGCCACTGCTAAAACCGGATAATCCAGTAAACCATCTTGGAACGACAATTGGAATCGGAAGGTTCCGTCCGAATTGAGCGGAATCGTTTCGCCTGCGATCGTCACCGTGGCATCCGGTTCCGTCGCACCGTAAACAATCAGTTCCGCATCTGCGACTAACCAGAATTTGCGGGGACGAATCGGAACGGCTCCTGCTGAGAAGAGACCCACACCTGACATTCCGATCCCGGACATTCCAGAAATGGTCGGCAGTGCCCATTGTCCGACTCCGGACGGGAACACATACGAGCTAATCGACTGAATCGGAACTTGCTGCATCGAGCCGAAGATCGAGCCTGCAATCCGTTGAAGTTCTGCGCCCTGTGACAAGCCGAGAATCTGATCATACATTCCATTCGGGGCGGCGGCTAGGTCTGTATTACTCTGTGACTGTAATGTGAAGAAGGGTTGATCGTGTAAGTCGGTTTCCCACTCGATCGTTAAAAATTGATCGTTTTCCCAACTGGATGGATACACGGGCGGAATCCGTACAGGTAACGATCGAGCGAGCATTAACCAGCGTCCATCTCCGGTGATGTAACCGATTTCAGCAATGTAATCTCGATCGCTGACTGGAATCGGAATGTACCAGTCGCGTGCCAGTTCATCACATTCAAATTGCTGCAAGCTATGAGGACTTTGATGTTCTAGATTGACATCGGTCACATCATACAAACGGAGAACAAGCGTTTGTCCACCTTGGTTTCTGAGTTCAGATTTATGTTCGTTCGGAATGTCCCAATACGCATACGCCCAGAGTGGATCGCGCGGCATCAGAACCATTCGACTTTCGCCGTAACCGTCAGGTAAATCGGGTAGACCTTCATCCACCGAAGCTAGGGTTTCACTAGATAAATCGGTTTGTCCGACATCAAAGCGAGCGGCTTCGACTGCGGTTTGAGCGGTATTTTCTCGATCGCCAATGAGTCCCGCTGCGAGTCCTCCGACTGCGGCAATGCCTGGAATTGCAGCTTCCACGACATTCGGTTCTGCATCTGGAATTTCGAGAACGGTTGGCGGTTCTTCTGAGATTGTGTCAGGTTCTTCTGAGATGATGTCTGCAAATTCGTCCGTTTCTAAATCAGTTCCCGCGTCGATTTCAGAGAATTCTAGCTCTCCGATCGCAGGTTCAGAACTAGCTTCTACGATTTCAGCTTCTTCAGATTGATTCATTGCTGCCATTCCTGCGATTCCGAGCGCTGCCGCTCCTCCTAAGGCTGCCAGTCCTGGAATGACACCTTGAGTAGAATCCAAATCTTGAGCAGCTTCAATCTCACCGTATTCCGGTTCAACAATTGGAGATTCCGATTCAATAACCGTAGGTTCCGATTCAACAGTTGGAGATTGCAATTCAATAATTGGAAGTTCGGATTGAACGATCGTAGGTTCGGATTCAATCATTGGAGATTCCGATTCAATAACCGTAGGTTCGGATTCAACAATCGGAGACTGGGATTCAATAATTGGAGATTGCGATTCAACGATCGTAGGTTCGGATTCAATCATTGGAGATTGCGATTCAACGATCGATAAATCATTTGATGCTTGAGGCTCAGTCTCCCCGGTTAGCGGTTCTGAATCACCAATTCCGCTGACCGTCGCTGCTCCAAGTGCTGCTCCACCAACAGCGGCAATTCCTGGAATTACAGCTTGAGCAAAATTCGGATCTTCAACAGATTCAACGAACGTCGGTACACCTGCCTCGATCGTGGGAGTTTGAAGTTCGGTGTCTAAATCAAGCTGCGTATCGTTCGTATCGACCCCTTGATCGATCGGTGCAAACTCATCGACGACTGTAGGCGCATCATCCACGAACAGTTCGACAGGGGGTTGATCCAAGGGTGCATCTTCGACTTCATCCAGTGGCTCGATCGCGTCTAAAGATGAAAGTGGCTCTGAGGCTGGCACATCGGTTTCAGGTTGAACTTCAGATCTCGTGCGATTCATCCAAGCAGCCGCTCCAGCGATTCCCAGTCCAGCGGCTCCCAGAACGGCTCCATTTGGTAAATCCGCTTCGGGCGGCGCTTCGGGTGGCTCGATCTGAGCAGTGGGAGTCTCAACGGCTGGCATATCTCGAATTTCAACCAAAGGACGATCGGGAACGGGAATTGATTCTCCCGTCAGCGGTTCCATAGGCGGAATTTCGGCTTCAACAGGTAGAACTTCAGCTTCAACACTCGGAGATTCTGTTTGTTCAGATCCAATGAGTGCAGCGGCTCCTGCTCCTGCCAATGCAGCACCCCCAACCACAGCCGCAGGAGGAATTGTGGGCGGTTGAACTTCTGCGATCGATTGTCG
>JADEXW010000849.1 GCA_015206935.1 Pseudanabaenaceae cyanobacterium LEGE 13415
GTCGGAAAAGCTAAGGGGGCGCAAATGGGGTGAGAGGTTTCGGGTTTGAGTCTATCAGCTTTGTATTTGCGATCGCAGAAGCGCAGAACGCTTACTTTTGGCAGAGACATTCTAGTCTCAATTTGCAAAACAATAGTGTTCTGCTGAGTGGATAAAATTTGGAGAAATACACTTAGCAACCAAACGTTATTCAAAGTTGAAGTTAAAATCGTGCAAATCTCTCCAAGACAAATTCAAGGATTAAGCGATCGAGAAGCCAATCGTCGTCGGGCGGCAGGACAAGGCAATGACACGCCGCTACAAACAAGCCGCACCTATTGGGATATCCTACGTCGGAATGTATTCACGTTTATTAATGGAGCCTACTTCTTTCTCAGCCTAGTCCTCATTGCACTAGGACGAGCAAGTGATGTACTAGTGCTTGCCGTGGTCGTTTTGCTGAATGTGGTCATTAACCTCATTCAAGAGATTCGCGCCAAGCAAAAACTCGATCGCATTGCTCTAATCACCCGCCCCAAAGCCAGCGTGATTCGAGATGGACAAGAACACGGAATTGACCCCGGTGAAATTGTTGTGGGCGATGTTCTGGTAGTGCGTCCGGGCGATCAGATTGTCGTTGATGGCTCGATCGTTGAGGGTGCAATGAGTGCTGATGAATCGCTGCTTACGGGTGAATCGGATCAGATTTCTAAGCGGGTCAACGATCCAGTGTACTCTGGCAGCTTTTGTGTCAGTGGCACTGCTTGTTACGAGGCTGAGAAAGTGGGAGCTGAAAGCCTTGCGAGTAAAATGACCGCAGAAGCTCGTGAGTTTCGCAGGGTACAAACTCCACTTCAGCGTCAAACGAATCTCATGATTCGCCTGCTGTTGGGAGTCGCGATCGTCTTGGGTTTGATCACCGGACTACGAATGATTTTGGGAGTGACTCCGGTTACTGCTGGAGTACAAGATTTAGCAGTGATTGTGGGTTTAGTCCCGATCGGGTTGTACTTTATGATTACTCTAAGCTACGCGCTGGGATCTGTCCGTCTTGCTGAACAGAGTGCTTTAGTTCAACAGTCAAATGCGATCGAGTCGATCAGCAACGTCGATGTAATGTGTCTGGACAAAACAGGGACATTGACTACAAATCGAATTGATTTACAAACGGTTTATCCAGTTGGAATTGATCGCGACAAGCTTGAAAAAACGCTAGCAGACTACGCCGCTAGTGTTTCCACCAGTAATAAAACGAACGATGCCATCATCGCCGCCTTACCGGGAAACAAGCGATCGGTAAAGCTCGAAGTACCGTTTGGTTCAGCCCACAAATGGAGCGCGATTGCCTTTGGCAACAGCGAAGCTCCCGCCTTTACTGATACTACGGGAATGTATGTATTAGGCGCACCAGAGATTTTAGGATCTGCAATGTCTTTAGATACCACGCTTCAAACGTACATTCGGGAGAGTGCTGATTTAGGGCTGCGGGTGCTGCTGTTTGCTCACAGTCCAACGATCGAAAATCGCCACGACGAATCTGGAGTTCCTATCTTACCGCCCGACCTGCAACCTTTGGGTATTCTGCGCTTTGGGGATGAACTGCGGTCTGATGCAAAATCAACGCTCTCCAGATTCCAAGAGGCAGGAATTGGAATCAAGGTGATTTCGGGCGACAATCCGGCAACAGTTGCAGCACTCGCAAAGCAGGCAGGACTAAGTAATGACATTATTGCCGTATCGGGTCAAGACTTGGCAGAAATGGATGATGCAGTATTCATTCAAACCGCTGAGGAAAGTACGATATTTGGGCGGGTGACACCAGAGCAAAAAGCCCGCTTAGTAAAAAGTCTTCAATCGCGCAATCATTATGTTGCAATGATGGGAGATGGAGTGAACGATGTGCCTTCGCTGAAGCAAGCAAATGTTGGGGTGGCAATGGAAAGTGGTAGTCAAGCGACGCGCGGAGCAGCGGATATTGTGCTGCTGCAAGATACCTTTAGTGCCCTACCTAAAATCTTCCTAGAAGGACAGCGCATCCAAAATGGTGTTGCGGAC
>JADEXW010000203.1 GCA_015206935.1 Pseudanabaenaceae cyanobacterium LEGE 13415
GTTTTGTAATATAATCTACGGCTCCGAGATCCAACCCTCTCACTTTGTTTACTGCATCTGAGAGTGCTGTCATAAAAATGATTGGAATTGATTGAAGCTTTGGACTTGACTTAAAGCGCTCACAGGTTGCAAAACCATCGATTCCCGGCATCATTACATCTAGCAAAATGAGATCCGGCAATGCGTACTCTGCTTGTTCGATCGCGGATTCACCATCGATCGCCATTAACGTTTTCCACCCCTGTCCCTGAAGTGCTTCCGACAAAACTTTAAGATTCGTGGGCGTATCGTCAACCAGTAAGATGCGAACTGATTCTGATGAAATGACATTCATTTTAGTGTGACTCTGCCTTAGCGTAAGACTTAAGAAACTGACGGATCTTTGCAGTTTGGAACGTGGCAGTAAGCTTGTTCAAAGCCGCAACAAACGGCGCATATTGGGCGTTTTCATTCGCTAGTGATTCTAGAATTCCCTCGATCGCGGCGATATCGCCCATCATGGCAAGGTGATACAGATCATCTAAAACTTGCTGCTCAGGCACAATCATTTCAGTTTGCTCGATCGAAGAGACAGATACTGTTGATTGAGCTTGATAAATCCACGTTAAGTTGAGCAATTCCTTCAGCGTATTCAATAGTTCTTGAACTTGAACAGGCTTTGGTAAGAACACATTTGCACCTGCCTGTAAACTTCGCTGACGATTGGAACCAAACGCATTCGCACTCGAAACAATGATCGGAATGTTAGCAGTCATGGGATTGAGTCGCAGTTGTTCAATCAATCCCACACCATCCAGTAATGGCATTGCTAAATCGGTGATGATGATCTCAGGAATACGATCGCGCACTGCAATCCAACCATCACTCCCGGTATAAGCAACCATCACATCAAAACCGACTTCTTCTAACAGAGCAGCCATTAAACCACATTGAGTTCGATCGTCATCTACAATCAGCACTGAAGGAGTTCGATCGACAATTCCAATCACCGTTTGATTCTCGATCGCTGCAATTGATCGCCATTCTGAAGCTGTTTCAAAGTTCAACTGTAACGAGAAAATGCTCCCTTCACCAAAGCGGCTTTGAACTTCGATCCCACTTCCCATCAAATTCGCAATTCGCTGACTAATTGCAAGCCCTAAGCCTGTTCCTTCTGATTTTCGCCCCACTTCACCGACTTGCTCAAACGGTAGAAAAATCTTTTCAACTTGCTCGATCGACATTCCGACACCCGTATCTTCCACTTCAAATCGAACTGTGGAAGCTTCGACTAACTTCGATCGAAAAGTAACTCGTCCTTGATCGGTGAACTTAATTGCATTGCCCAAAAGATTGATCAATACTTGGCGCAACCGTTTTTCGTCAGTCACGATCGCAATCGGTAATCGATCGTCAATTTCTACCTGAAATCCAATGCCTTTTTGCTCTGCTCGAATTCGGCAAATTTCAGCAACCCCATTGAGAAAGCTTTCAAGATGGACATTACTAGAATCGAGTTCTAGCTTTCGAGCTTCAATCTTCGACAGGTCTAAGATGTCATTGATCAAAGTGAGTAAGTGAGAACCACACTGATGAATGATACGAATGCCTTCTTGTTCTTTTTGCGAAACTGATCGCTCTAAGATCTGTGCATATCCCAAAATTCCATTCAGCGGTGTGCGTAACTCATGGCTCATATTGGCAAGAAATTCGCTCTTCGCCTGATTCGCCGCGTCCGCTGCCTGTTTTGCTTCCATCAATTCATGAGTGCGTTCCTCAACTTTCGCTTCGAGCGTTTTCGAGTAATCTAATAACTGATTGTTCGCAGATTCCAATTGACGATTCGTTTCTTCCAACTTTTCATATCGATGAGAACTCACGGTTGCAATCACACTTGCAATCAAAGCGGTGAGTGCAGGTGTAACCGGAACAATCCAACCCCCTAAAAAGCTGAAATATACACCAACCACGATCGAGCCACTCGTTCCCACAGTTGCCCAGAAAATCTTACCGCCCGAAAGCCGTTTACGAGTTGGCATTTCTGCCAGTTTCCAGCTTCCGATCGCACCTAAGCTAGACCAAGCAACAATCCAAGCAATCAACTGCTTCAGCGTAAATCCTTGCAGCAGTGTATTGCTAGTTGCACTACTCACAAGCTGTTGAGCAATGTTGGCATGAATCACCACGCCGGGAGTTGGATCTTTTGCTGAGAACCAAGACGAGCTAAACGGCGTGCCAAAAAAGTCATTCGTGCTAGTTGCGATCGAGCCAATAAAGACCATACGATCGCGCATTAAGTTCTCTGGAACTCTCCCAGCTAATACATCCCGCATTGGGACTTTGCGAAAATTTCGCCCTGATCCGTACCAGTTCAGCAAAATCTGATAACCACCCACATCATTCGCACTGTAGCCTGCTCGATGATCATCCAGAGGTAGATAGATTGATTGACCTAGCTTAAATTTCTGTTGATCGGGATCAATACTCTCTAACGTAATTCCTTTTGCTTCTAGATACTTCAATGCCACACGAGTCGCTAATCCCGCTTTAACGGTTTGCTCTTTAGTATCTTCAGAAGTCAACAAGGCGCGTCGAATATGTCGATCGCCATCGAGTACTAAATCTGCAATTGCAACCTGATCCCGTTTCTTCAATGTAGGAGGTGGCGCAACTCGATCGCCTGTAATCTTCTCAACTCCGATCAAATTCGGTGTGGTTTCAAAGACTCGAACAAGCTGCTCATGTCCTTTCCCTTCCGGCAAATCCCGATACAAATCAAGCCCGATCGCTCTTGGTTTTTGCGCCCGAATCTTCTCAATCAACTGAGCCAGTGACCCATCAGGAATGGGCCAATCCTTCACAGCGCGAATATCTTCCTCATCGATCGTCACAATCACGATCGACTCAGACAAATCATAATGCGATCGCTGACGAAAGAACTGATCGCGCGTCTGCCACTCCAGCACATTGAACACCCCTAGCATATGTCCTGCGGTCACAGTTGCAGCAACACTAGGCACAATAATCAAAACACTACGAGTCCGCCGAAAGAATGCTTGAATTTTTTGCCACATAATTACTTGCTTCGGAAGGCACTGACCGAGGATGATCAGTGCCTATGACAGATTAGTTGATCATCGGAGCCTGATCGATCGCGCTTAACTCAACCGATTCGAGCAATTCGCTCCATTGTTGAGCCAAGCTATCACTTTTGGGTTGTCCTGCTCGCAGCGCTGCTAACGTTGCAACACAGTCATACCAAACCCCATTCGCACCCAAGGCTTTCGCCCGTTCCAGCACATCGCCTTGCTTCAAAGCTGCCGCCAGTTCTGGACTCGGCTGAATTCGCTGAATCCAACCATCCACATACGGCGTACTCGGATTCAACCGTCCATCGACTTTCAGCGCTAAGAACCATTGATAGTTCTTCTCAACTTCCAATGCTGGAGCTTCTTTAGGCAGAGTGATTGTTCTCACGCCTGCTTCCTTGCTCACGGCAATCTCCGTTTCGTAGACGGTCTTTCCTGCTTCATCCTTGAGGCTGAACACAGCGCGATCGGCTCCCGTAGCAGGCAAGTACACCAAAATCGTTGGACGCTCTGCAACCGTTGTCCCGTAGTAGGTTTCCGGTAACAGTGCCAACATTGCCGCTGGACCTGTTGAAGCGACGATCGAGGGATCTAACTCCTGTCTCCCCGTTCTAGATGCGCCGCCTGCGGTAAATCGAGGAGCGCGATTAGCACGAGAGGGCTGAAAGAATCCGCCACGAGATGCGCCCCCTACCGTTCTCTGAGGAGCGCGACGATTGGCACGCGGTTGGAAAATGCTGCCACGAGATGCGCCGCCTGTCGCTTGTCGAACAGTACGGTTTCGAGTGTTGACGAACAAACTGCCGCGAGATGCGCCGCCTGTGGCTTGGCTAGGAGCGCCATTACCCGGAGGCGGAGTGAAAGGAACTGCCTGAACTGGAGTCCAAGCACTACTCGCGACGAAGGCAACAATGCCCAACGTACTAGCGATCGATTGATAGTTCATAGTGCAATATCTGAGTATGTTTGAACACGGAGCGAAGAGAACACTACTTGGCGATCGTAAGGAGAAATCAAGCTGAATCTAGTAGAGACTTTGCGTAACTTTCAAAAAGCCAAATCCGTAGGATCACGAGATTGAGCAATACCGATTTTAGTTAAGACACTTCGAGGAAGCCCCCCAGCCCCCAAGTTTGGGGGAGCAAGAGTCTTGAGCAAGCAGAACTAGGGGTTTGGGGGCGCTTTGGAAGCTGTCCGAATCTAAGCTTCTACTGCTATAGGCATTACTTCCAGTTACCCACCATGACGAATCCAGACCAGAAGAACGGATCACGAAAATCGGTTTCGCGAATCAGTTTGAGTTGAGCTTGGCGAAGCGCTTCTGCTTTGGTTCGATCGGGTTTACGAAGCTCCTCATAGAACTGCGTCATCAGCAATGCAGCAGCTTTATCTTTCACGGGCCACAAGGTTGCTAAAGTAGAACGCGCTCCCGATCGCACTGCTAATCCTGCCAGTCCCAAGACCGCTCGATCGTCGCCGCTTGCAGTATCACAAGCACTCAGAACTAAAAGGTCGATCGCTCTAGAAGCATCCCGACTTTGCAACAGTTCGGATAGTTCTTTGATGTTGACTTTGCCATCCCAGGTGAGCAAGAAGGTATCTTCTAATCGAGAGCTAAATTGTCCATGAGTCGCAAGATGAACCACGTTTGCTTGACTGTTCTTAATGCGATCGGCTAACGCATCTCCAGTAAATTCACTGTTTAATAGTTTCGAGCCTGGAACCGTGTTGATGATTTGCTTCACTTCCGTTTCAACCGCAGGTAAAGCCGCAAAGCCCGATCGGGATTCGCTAATTCCACCCACTAGCGCCCCGACTTGTGTTTGTTGCAGCGATTTTGCTGCCATCAATTGAAGTCCGGGAGAAAGCGTCACAGCATATTTCTCAATCAAATATTGCTTGCCATCATAAAGCGCAGACATGGGAATGTTCCGAAGCTTTCCATCTAGAACAAACACTAAAGTTTTCGTGTTATTAAATGACGATTCTGCGGGACGAATCAGCCAATCATACACTTGCTGAGAAAGACGATCGCGATCGCGAAAATCAGAGACCGGATTCAATGCACTGAGCAATTGATCCAATGTTTCCTCAATCTCAGCTTGAGGCTTACGAGTGATGTGATACTGCAACGGTTGACCCGCAGTAGAAAGAATCACTGCTAATCGATCGGGCAAAATGATGGGATAAACGACCGTTGCAGTTGAATCAACTTGGTCGATTTGCTGAGTCTTATCTAAGCAAGCTTCGCGGAAGAAGTTATCCAGTTCCGCAACTTGCAGCGATTCAATCAATTCACGAGCTTGAGCCAGTTCCGCTTGTCCCGGTTGACCCTCAAGTAACAATGCAACAAACTCACGATAGACAGGTTCAACACTTTCGCGGAACGAGAATTGCACATCAGAATTAATTGCAGCTAAATCACCTCGGATTGCTCTGAGAGATTTTACAGCTTCGGTGTAAGGCGCGATCGCGTTTTTAGTTTTTCCTTGTTCAAGATACAATCGTCCCATTTGCCAAGCGGATTGAGCAATGATGTCATCAGATTGAAACTGACGCGCAATTTCCAGCGATCGTGTAGTTACAATTTCTGCTTCTTTCCATTGTTCAGTGCGTCCGTAAAGCTTACCCCATTGATTCAGTGCATAAGCTTCTGCTCGCGGATCTTGAATGGTTTTTGCAGCTTGAACCGTTTTTTCTAATAGCTTTGAAACTTCGCTCAGTGGAACTATTGGATCTTCGAGCGAATTCAATGATGCAGAAAAGTTGATTGCAGCATACATTGAAGTCCGACTGGGAGGAAGTTGCTGAAGTTGGGATAACAACTGAGGAGCAAGCGGAGCAGCTTTGTCTAGCAAATCATAATCTACTAGCAATCGAAAGCGATCGAGCTTTGCCTGCAATTGTTCAATTGGCGTGATGGCTGCTTGTTCTGATTGTTCAAAATAGCTTAATGCAGCTTCTGGATCATCTAAGTCGATCGCAGTTTTTCCCAGTCCTGCTAGAATTGCGCTGATTTCAGAGTTTAGTTTGAGTTCTTTTGCGATCGCTAAACTTTGCTCTAGAACCTCCTGGCTCTTTGTAGAATCACCAATCATCTGTAAAGTAATGCCAAGTGTTCTCAATCCACTCACTTTAATGTCTGAGTTAGGAAGCTTTGCTAATCGTTGATTGATATCACTTAACTGTTGTTTTGCACGACGATAGTATCCTAAGCTCTGTAAGGCTTGTGCTTGATTGATTTGAGTTCCCAGGCTTCCAGTCGTATCGTTTGCTTTTTCATAGTAAGTTTGTGCCTGCTTCCAGCTTTCAAGAGCGGCTTCTGCTTTTCCAGTGTGAAGCAGTAAACTTGCCTGAGTATTCAACACCTGTGCCCAAAGAATCGCATCAGCTCCTGGTTTCGCACCTTTGAGCAATGCAATACTTTGTCCGATCGATTTCGTCGCTTCGTTCCATTGGCTCAGTTCTTGTTGCGCTAAAGAAAGATAGCTCAAACTCAATGCTTCATTTAAGCGATCGCCTTTGATTCGATAGTCTTGAGCCGCCGTTTGCCAAGCCGCGATCGCGTCTCCAAATCGCCCAGATTGATAGAGCTTACGCCCTTGATCAAGGTGCGATAAAGATTGAGCAACAATCGGAGTAGGAGCGGCTGGAAGGGTCGCTTTTACAGGAGTTGCGGACGCGATCGACAAAGACAAACCGAGAACGCCGAGACAAAAACAGAACAATCGACGGTGCTTCGATCGAAAAATCATAAATTGTTACCTGGGTCAATGGTTTGCAACAAGCTTCACCAGAACTAAACAGGATTAGTGTTCCCCCAAGTTAATCAGGCTATCAATAACTCATTTTGAGCGAATCCGCAACAGGCTAATAGCCTTGTCGATCGCAGGATTCATGCAAAACATTACAGTCGTAGCGCTCATTTGCTAGTAGCACTTGAACGCCTTTTTCTTCACATCGTTGAGAAAGCAATTTCAGCAACGTTTGTTCATCTTGATTTGGGTCGATCGTTTTTAAGAATTTCTCGAATCCAAGACAACTCAATCCGTAGATCAATCGGCGACTAAAATCGGCATCTCTTTGGTAAAGAAATCCTCCATGTCCATCGGCTCCAGAGAGGATCAAACTGACATAATCTTTGTAGCTAAGAAATGGTTTTCCGAGCGCTTGACTCACCATACCTTTGCCGTTTTCTTTGTAATTTGTGCAGTCGAAATACGTGAATAATTCTGCAATGAAGCGATCGCCTTCTAGTCCAATTTCTGCTTGCCGTTTTGAGAGTGGAACACCTTCGCGAATAAATAGACAATCAAGAAAATCTGTTCCTTTTAATGGCAGCAATTTTCCGTCATGGTTGAGATTTACAATTCCTTCCTTTTCAATTCCAAACTTTCCAGGATTTCTCACAATCACATTTCCTAAGCGATATCCACCATCGCGCGTATTTGCTGGAAAACTGAAATAGTTCGCCGCAGTTGAAGCGATTTTTAGCACCATATCGCCTTCGTTACTGAAGAGATAAGCTTCATCAAAACGGCGCAGTGAAGATCTTAAAGGGTTTCCTCGACCTGAAATAATTGTTTCCGCTGAAATGTCCGGTGCAACTAACACTAAACGGCTCAATCGGAAAACATTACCAATATCAGGCGAGGGACATTTCTTCTGATTGCTGACTTCGAGATTTCCGATCGAGTCTCGATCGAAGACATCCGACAAAATCCGTACCGTATTCGTGACCACATATGCACCCATACTGTGACCAATAAAATTAAGCCGAATCCGGGTTTGTTTACCCTCTGGCAATTGTTTAACGATTTGATAATCAAGCTGACGAATAAATTCAACTAAATCCGCGACTCCGTAATTCGCTGCTCGATAAGTATCTCTGAAATACCCAGAAATTCTCAGGATAAAAACAGTCAGAATCACAACAACAACGAGCAATGAAACGGTTAGAACAAAAGAAGATGCGACGAGAATTGCGATATCACTCACAACTTTCAGTAATGCAATCAGCGTATTGAAAATTCCGCCAATCAGCCAAAGTGAGAAACCAAAAAGACCTGCGATCGCTAAGGGTTTCGGAAGTGCTTTAAAAGCTTTTGTTGTGCCTTGAAAAAACTTTAGGGCATTTTGAATCTTCTTCCCAGGAGCATCAGGAATTACTTTCTCAGAGGGCCATCGATAGCCAATCACCATAAATTTTGAATTGACTTGATCGGCAAAATTCTGATTGATATATCGACGGATTTCTTCGTACCACCATCGCGCTCCAGACTTATCTGAGTTATAGCCATGAATTGCGATTAAAATCTCAGCGTTGCCGTCATTTTCGATTAAGTAGTTTGCAATTTCTTGAAGAATCTCAGTTGGATCTCGATCGACAATAATTTCCTCTTTTTCCTCCACATTAATCGGAGCCGTACTACTCACCATGTATCCAGGAAAGCGAAACCCATTCATTTCAAAAGATTCGATCGTGAGTAGATGACGGCTCATGGGGGCAACCTCGCAATACGGG
>JADEXW010000204.1 GCA_015206935.1 Pseudanabaenaceae cyanobacterium LEGE 13415
GCTCTAATCAAAACAGGCATTTCCCAGCCCGTTTCCACAACTGGGCGCAATCGATAAAATACCGGCGCATACTTCCCATCAGGAGCCATTTCAGCTTGCCAAATTCGCGCGTAAGCCTTCCAAGCAGTTTGAAAGTACTCTTTCAGTCCATCACAAATCACACCATCGAAATCGAGCGCCAGAACGCGGGGAGTCACAGACATTTTCTTTGAGCATTGCAACTTCCCCAAAGTAGCGTATTATTCGTCCGCGATCGCTAACGGTGGCTTTGTACTGCTCGTGGCAATCACATTCATTGCATCTGGGCTAACAATTCCGCCAGAGATGATGACCTTGAAGGCATCTTCGATCGGCATCGACAAGTTAATCACATCGGATTCGGGCACAACCGCATACCAGCCTGTGGTCGGGTTCGGAGTCGTGGGAATGAAGACGCTCAACATATCGTGATTGAACTTCGATTGCACTTCAGCCCCGATCGCGCCTGTGACAAATCCAAGCGACCAAACTCCCTTGCGCGGATACTCGACTAAAACCACTCGGCGGAACTTGCCACTCGAATCACGCAGAACTGTTTCCAGAAGCTGCTTCAGGGTTTTGTAAATCGCACCCGCGAGCGGAATTGCTTGCAAAACTTGTTCACCCACATCGAGCAGCCAGCGTCCCGCAATGTTGCGTGCCATCAGCCCAATGAAAAGAATGCTGAACAACGGAACAGCCAAGCCAACCAGGAAATTGAGCAGGTTGACTAAGAGCGGATTCAAGCCGTCGAAAGGGTTTAACTGCTTTGGAACGCGGGTGAGGAAATTGATCACCCAGTTCGCGATCGTATAAGTCAGCCAGATCGTCGTCGCTAAGGGAATCACAACGAGCAAACCAGCGATCAGATCGTTCTTGAGGTCTTGTTTGAGGCGATGGATCACAGACACTCTACTCTCCTTCATCTGATGCCATCAATATAATTTGCTGAGATCAAAAATATTAAGCTGATCCCACAAGCTACATTCCTATTTTTAAAGCTTGTAAAGAAATGTTGCAACTCTAACTTGATTTTTAAGCTATCAGTCTCCTTATTTAACCATTGATCCCCGATCGACTATATCCGCATACGATTAGTATCTTATTTTACATTTTGCAAAGATTCAACTTGTTTCGGTACTTCAACAGGCAGATTTTTGAGTTCCCAAACCTTGAGCAGAATCAAATATTCGTAAAATGCCTGCAATGTACACCAGGTGAAACCAGGATAGCCGTCGAGGATGCCACCGAGTAGGAAATACATATAAACAAATCGAATCAATGGACGAAATGGTAAGCGTAGAGAAAGATTTTTAAGAGCGCGGCGGCGTTCGACTTCTGACTGCCCAAATAGTAGCGCCTTCCAGTCGATCGATCCGGTTTCAAGTTGGCGTAATGTCTCGATCGCTTCATTCGTCGAATAGCGATTGTGCTTATCAATCCAACGACTAAAACCTTTTCCAGAGGTGTAATGCGGATAAGTTTCTTTCAAAAATCCGGTCGTTCCTTCGACCACTTCACGTTCTGTATGTCCGTAATCAGTGAACCAAACTTTTTCCCGCTGAAAGAGACGCAACTGATAGCGCGGATACTGAGTACTGTGGCGAATCCATTTGCCCATAAACATCACACGCTCCGCCACATAATATCCAGCGTGTTCAGCAGTTTGAATCGTGTCCAGACATTCTTGAAAAAGCTCTGGAGTCATGCGCTCATCTGCTTCGAGAATGTGTACCCAATCGTATTTCACCGGAATCGATCGCAACATCCAAGTGCGCTGTTTTCCGTGGCTCTCGAATTTATGTTGAACTGTTCTAACTGGATAGGATTGGGCGATCGACAGTGTGCGATCGTCACTAAAAGAATCCACCACAATCACATCATCCGACAACAACGCAGATTCGATACAAGCCGCAATTTCAACTTCTTCGTTGTGAGTCAGGATGAAGATAGAAAACATAAAACAAAAAGTGGGCAAAAGGGATCAAGTTCTAGTTCTCCCCGTTTGCCCACTTTATCTTTCAGATGTTTGGCTAATTTAACGCATTACAGGTTTGCGCTTGCTGCTCAACACACCCATTTCTTTCAAACCGACCCAGCCAATAATGAAATAAGCGAGTGAGAGTAAGAGACTACTGATGCCCACACGCACTCCAGTTTTCCAAAACTCGTTCCGGGCTTGTCCTTCCGCTCTCGTGCGCTCTTCACGAATCTTGGTCAACTCCGCATTACGGAATTCTTTCGCACGATCGGCAACGGAATTCGGATTTGCCTTCAATGCTTGCAGTTCTTTTTGAGCGCGTCTTGCCTGTTCAAGCTGATCGCCTTTTAATTGACCGCTCGCGATCGCGGCATCAATCTGTTGCAATTGAGCATCTAACTGTTTTGCTTGATTCGGATCGCGCAGCGCCGCAGAGATTTGAGCTTCTCGCTGTTGCACTTCAGCATTCAAACGAGTTTCCGTTGTTTTCGCTTGTTGATCAATTCGCTCCAACGCCTGATCAGACAATTGGCGCGTGTTATTCAGGTGCAGCGGAAAAACCACGAGATAAATCAAACCCAGCAGCAGCGATAATAGAAGCGCCCAGAAGCGGAACGTGGTGAACGGCTTACCGCGATCGTCCACTGCCAGCGAACCCGATTGGAGAAACGAACCCGCTAGCAGAAAGCCGAGTCCGACCATTGGAATAATGCCGCGATCGACAATTTGCGTCACAGCACTTGCGAACCAAGCCTTGTCCGAAAAATTGGGCGGAATCAGAACCGAAACATAATCAATCAGCGCTGACAGGATCAAAATCGTGCCAACGACTCGGAGAACAAAGGGGGCTGTAGGAAGAGAATTCGTTGCTTTCATCGGACGTTTAAAGTTCTAACGGTGGTCTACGGCATTGCAAATCGCTCAAATTTAATCGGGCAATTAAAGCATTCGCACAAATTTTCTAGTGTTCAACGTAAAGTAGCTTTAGAAACTCAGTCATTTTACATGGCTTATCACACGATTCAAGCGCAGGAACACCGAAGAAAACTTGAGAGATGGAATGAATGGATTTTGAAACTGTGCGCCGCATGTAGAGGGTAACATTGCTGCGCGGACAAATCACAAGGTTTTTACTCGAAACAGTTTTTACTTGAAACATTGGGGGACTTGGCTTTATGTTGTCGTTTAAGTCATTTAGTTCCCAGCCCTACAATGATTCAAGTTTCTGTGATTGCTTCCAAGCTAAATATCTATACACTCCAAAGTGTGGCGGTCAGTAAAGATAGCGTAATTGTCCCAACTTTAGATGGACGATTGTTGAGATTTACACCGGATGGGAAAAATGCGTCGATCGTCAATTTAGTCGAGTCTGAATTCGGTGTCCCGTTCGGAATTGTAGAGCAGGAACAAGACTTGATCGTAACGGTTTCTGGTTATTTGCCTCAACACTATTTATTGAGAGTGAAACCGGATGGCAAAGTTGAAAGAATTGCTGATTTGACCCAACGTAGCGGATTCTACGGAGCGCCTTTTGGGGTCACGATCGACCAAAAAGATTACATTGTGACGCTTGCAAATGATGTCGTCGATTCAACCAGTGAGTTGATCCGAGTCAGTCAAGATGGACAGATTAGCCCGATCGTGAATTTGACGAAGTTTGGAAATCCGTTTGGGTTAGTGGTTCAAAATCAATCGATCGTCATTGCACAATCTTACGGACAACTGGTACGAGTCGAAAAAGGGGAAGCGAACGTGATTGTAGACCTCAAAGCGCAAGGATTTGGAATTCCCTTTGATGTCACGATTTGGCGCGATCGTCTAACCGCAACGACGAATTCTGGCTTAGTCGTGCAAGTCGATGAGAACGGGAAAGTGAATACGATCGCGGATTTAGCCAAAGCCAAATATCAAATTCCTTCAGGCATCGCCAATTTAGGCAACGATTTGATCGTGACAACGAACGGCGGATTTTTGCTACGAATCACTGGATAACGTAAGTTCGATGAGTCTTGCCACTCCGAAGCAATCCCGCCCGTGACTGGAAGTTCGGGCTAACGGTGCGAAGCCCACTGAAGGGGGCTGAAGAGGAAGCTGAGGCGTATAGTCCTGGAGGGACTTCGCACCATTAGCCCCGAATTCTATTCCGGGGCGGGTGAGTAACGAAGCGAAAGAATTTATCGAACTGAGGTCTGGATAACGGCTTCTGTTACAAATTCCAGCAAATTGGCAAGACTAGGGGTACTAAATTTCCCCTGTTTCCCTAAGCTGCGAAGGAGTGACGATCGATGGAATATTCCGTTCCAGAACTAGAACCGATCAGCCGACAATTTATGACGCTCGATCGACCGAAGAAAACCAAAATGCTTGTGGTCGATGACGAACCCGATAATCTCGATCTGCTGTACCGAACATTCCGCCGCGATTTTCACGTTCTGAAAGCAGAAAGCGGAGTTCATGCCCTGCAATTACTCGCTGAGGAAGGTGAAGTTGCAGTTATTATTTCTGATCAACGAATGCCAGAAATGAAGGGAACAGAGTTTCTCAGCCGCACTGTACCTAAGTTTCCGGACACGATGCGGATTATTTTGACCGGATTTACCGATGTCGAAGATTTAGTCGAAGCGATTAACTCTGGACAAGTTTATAAGTACATTACAAAGCCTTGGGACCCGAACGAACTCAAAGCTGTAGTGCAACGGGCAGCCGAAACTTATGAATTGTTAAAACAGCGAACCGAAGAACTGCGTCGATCGCAATCTCAAACCGCTTTACTTTCCTCGATCGTTTCTGTTGCCCAAAATGCGACCAGCGTGAAAAGCACACTTGACCCGATCGCGGCTGCTTTTGGTGAAAGCTTTTCGGCGGATGGCTGCATGATTCAACTGATCGAAAACGGCGCATTCACGACCTTTGGCAGTTACGGAACGAGCGATGGGTTAGCGAAATCTGAGAATGCAAAAGAAGCGATCGCCACTCAAAAGATGCAAATCGCTACTGAAACAGACGGCGCACAATTACTGGTTCCGGTGACGCTGCGGAGTGAAGTTCTCGCGGTTCTTTCACTGCAATGGCAACACCCACAAAGCCTGAGAGAAGACGAGCTTTTATTACTTCATCTCTCGGCTCAACAGGTCGCATTGGCGATAAC
Source organism: Pseudanabaenaceae cyanobacterium LEGE 13415 (assembly GCA_015206935.1). Taxonomy (GTDB): domain Bacteria; phylum Cyanobacteriota; class Cyanobacteriia; order Leptolyngbyales; family Leptolyngbyaceae; genus Leptolyngbya. Next base: position 5,148 of record JADEXW010000204.1, read on the forward strand.
TTGTACTCGCTCGATCGCAGTCTAATTCCAAATCCGAGCCGCTTCTCTAAAATTGCCCGTTCCAAGTGAACCTTCTGAAACTTAGAATTTTAGAAGGAAACAGTTTTAGAGAAGCGCTCATTAAATGAATTCTGATCATATTCAAGCGTTATTCGATCGAATCGCCCCGGTCTACGATGAACTCAATAATGGTCTGAGCTTCGGACAGCACCGCACCTGGAAGCAAATGACCGTCAAATGGAGCGATGCAAAACCGGGTGATATTACCCTCGATTTATGTTGTGGCAGTGGTGATATTGCCCAAATGCTGGCAGAAAAAGTCGGCAGAACCGGAGAAGTGTACGGCGTTGATTTTTCTGCGGCTCAATTGGAAGTAGCACGCGATCGAAGTGAACGCCGCTGCATCAAACCACCCATCCACTGGATCAAATCCGATGTCTTAGATTTGCCTTTCTCCGATAATTATTTCGACTGCGCCACAATGGGATATGGCTTACGAAATGTCGTTGATATTCTCGGCAGTCTAAAAGAAATTCATCGAGTTCTTAAACCGAAAGCCAAAGCTGCAATTCTGGATATGCACCGCCCGGATAGTGAACTTGTTCGCTCCTTCCAGCAGTGGTATCTCGATGAAGTCGTGGTTCCTGCCGCCCAACGGCTTGGCTTTACAGAAGAATACGCTTACATTGCGCCCAGTCTCGACAAATTCCCGACGGGCAGAGAGCAAATTCAGCTTGCGAATCAAGCAGGTTTTGTAACTGCCACCCATTACCCAATCGCGGGCGGTACGATGGGAGTATTGGTCGTTACAAAATAGCACGATCGCTGTTTACCCTTCATTTTTTGAACCCCTGTGGATCTCTCGACGCTCTGGCTTTTTGTTGGTCCTCCTGTGGTTGGTGGAGTCATTGGCTACTTCACCAACGATATCGCAATTAAAATGCTGTTCCGCCCTTATCGATCGCTTTACATCGGGGGTCGGCGGGTTCCGTTTACGCCTGGTCTAATTCCTCGAAATCAAGAGCGATTAGCCAAGCGAATTTCTGACACGATTATGGGATCTTTGTTAACTCCTGAAGAGTTGCAGAATTTAGCACGAAGGCTGCTACAAACGGAGCGGGTTCAAGGGGCAATTCTTTGGCTACTGCAATTAGCGATCGAGCAAGTTCAAGCCGACAAAGAGAAGAAAAGCGCGAAAATTTTAGGCAATATCTTAAGAGATTTATTCGGACAATCTTTACCGCGATTACTAAAAGTTTTGGCGCGTCAAGAAGAATTTCTTGAAGATCAGTTGAATCATATTTTTGATCAAGTTATTTTAGAGTTCCAGCTAACCGATGAGCAGGCAGATAAGCTTTCAGACTGGCTGATTCAAGTAGTGATTCCGCCTGATGCTTTGCGACAAACGTTGGTAGATTTTTTGACCGATCGAAATATTCAAGTCATTGACGAAGGATTCCGAGAAAAAACAAGTGGTACTTATTGGGTCGTAGCGAATTTATTCGGAGTTCGGAATACTTTAACTCGCTTAAGGACATTCTGTTTAGATGAGAAGGAAGCCAGTAATTCTGTTCTCTCAGAATTATTATTTTCGCTCGGCGTAAAACAACGATTTAAGGAATGGCTGCAAAATATTTCATTGCAGAATCTTCCTGTTTCGACTGTGAGACAGCTTCGTAAAACGATGCGCGATAGTGTCCGTCATTATCTTCAAGATCGTGGCTCTGAAGTGTTACAAGGACTGAGCGCTTCGGTAGATTGGGAAAATGTCGCTTCTATCGTGTTAAATCGTCTACAAACTTCGCAAGCAGTTAACTCTTCTTTGGAGTTGGTCAGTGAAGAATTAGCGCTAATTCTAGAACGTTATCTTGAGAAAGATTTAGAAAATATCGTTGCTCAAGCGATTCCAATTCTGAATATTGATCAAGTGATTATCGATCGAGTAAAAGCCACTTCTCCCGCAGAGCTAGAAGCCGCGATTAATGGAATTGTCCGCAGTGAATTGCAAGCGATCGTGAATCTTGGCGGAATTCTAGGCTTAATAATTGGTGCGCTCCAATCGGCTTCACTCTTGATTCGTTAATCGATCGGGAGCCGTCAGAATCTCTTCGATGTATTCAACGCTTTCACTTCGTTCTTCATAAACTAGAACGAGATGATCCTTGGCGCGGGTCATTGCAGTATACAATCCTGCTTTTTCCTCGAATTCATCAGGGGTCTCAACTCCGATAACAATCACCGCATCGAATTCAATTCCTTTAACTGCGTTCCACGAATCAACGATTACAATTGGTCGATCGACAATACGGCGATCTCGTTCTTGCGATCGCATTGGTGCATGATGCGAAATTCCCAATCGAAATAGTTCTTTGCTGATTTGCACTTTTAATTGATTTGGATTCTTTGGATGAAGCAGAATGCCAATTGAAGAATCTGAATAACTTTCGAGTGCAAGTTTGACCTGATGGGCGATTTCTTTCACCATTTGATCAGAATCAACCTGTACCAGAAGCGGAGAAATTGCAGAGCTACGAGAAGATTTCTTTTTGGGTTCGATTAATTTGTCGATCGCTGGACTATTTTCACGTTTTTCAACTTTAATTTCAGCTTTTTCTAAACTTGGTTGAATGTATTTCCAAGCGAGTTCCAGAATTTCGGGAGCATTTCGGTGGTTCAAATCGAAAATCTGCGATCGACCAACAACATCAATTCCCAACTTCGCCCAACTCCAACCACTTTTTCTTCTGTGAGATTGACCGTAAACAGATTGAGTATTGTCGTACACGAAGAAAAGGGAATTTGTTTGTCGATCGAGAACTTTTAATAACGCTTGAAACCACTCATCATAAAAATCTTGAGCTTCATCAATTAGAATTGCTTGATAATTCAGATTCGATTGATGCGCCGATTCAATTAGCTTCTGTCTTGATTCTTTCTCTTGATCAAAGTCATAAGAATACTTCAAATGTTGAAATGCCCAACGATGAAACGTACTACATTCAACTTGTAAACCATTCAAATTGGCTTCGAGCCAACCCTGCATAAAGCGATTGTACGAGAGAACCAGAATACGATCGAACTTCTCATCTACAAGCCGTTTCACTCTCTGTTGTAGTACCAAAGACTTTCCAGATCCCGCAACACCACGGACTAACGAATGCCCTCTCAAATTGAAATTCTTGGCTTGGCTTTGTGTTTCATCTAATTGAGAGTAAATTAGCCGCTGATGAACGGTTTTTTGGAAGTCGATCCACTGCATTATGATTTTCCCAAACACTTAACCAAGAGTGCCCAAGAAATCAACAGTTACTCAGTTTCTTTATCTTCGTTTTCCATCAGCTTATCAATATCCAATTTGCGAAGAGATTGTTGCTGATTTTTACGTGACTCGCGGCGGTATCTTTTGATGTCTAAGCGTGGCTCATATTGTTGTGTTC
>JADEXW010000850.1 GCA_015206935.1 Pseudanabaenaceae cyanobacterium LEGE 13415
AATGAGTGGAATTGTCAGCAGTTACAAGGGGATCATCCAGAGTTGAAATTAAGCGCGATCGCGCCTGTAGTTTCGGGTAAACAACCTGTGGATATTTAACGAATTGATCGTGCGTTTGCCGTGGTAACAATGGATTTCGCGTTTACCCGATGACGTAGAGACGCGCACGCGAAGTGCAGCGAAGCTTCTAATCGCGTCTCTACGTGGATTTCGTGCCATGAACGTCGATCGAATAAACCACGATCGATTTCAACGTCCTAGCCATTCCGTTACCAATTCGGGCTGGCTTTTTTGGGCAAATACTCGCACCGCGTGATAATTCACCTTTTCGCGCAATCGATACACCTGCTTGATCGGCATATCGAGAACCTGCGCGATCGCTTCTTGAGTCTTGCCCTGTAAATACAGCCGCAACCATTCAGCCGCATCGCTTCCGACTTTTTCGGTGAGATAGTCCTCGAACTGTTTCACGATCGCGTTTCGGAGTTCCTGCTGTTGTTGCTGGGTTTGTTCTTCTTGGAATTGCGTGATCGCTTGTCCGTCGAGCAAACTGACTGAACCTTCTGAATCATCCGGCGCAATCTCTTCAGAAACCAATCGAATAAAATCGGCGGCTGGAACCTGCGTCATTCCGCCTCGCTGCGTCCGTTTCTGGTAATTGACAAAGCGATAAACCAAAAGCGGCTGATTGCGAATCGGACGCAGGCAGTATTCTTCGGTTGCCGTTAGCACGATCGCATTACGGAGTCTTGCATCGTCCGTACATTGAGCAATCCAGCCGACCTGCTCCTGCATATACTTATCGTTTTGCATCAAGTCCTGAATCACTTCTTGCAAAACATCGATGACCGTCGTTTGACGATCGCGCGATAACGCAATCCAGGTACTAATCTTGTTTCTGATGACAAACATACTCCCTAAGCGCTGAATTAGATTCTTGTACGCGCGTTGGGGGGGTGTCTCAAAATAACGTTGTATGAGAATTCGATATCGATAATCCATCGCCTGCACTTCGATTTCGAGGCGTTCAGGCGCGTACTCATCAAAGCGGCTGAGATCTTCACCGAGCAACCATCGGACGATACTTTCACGAGTCGTCTCACTACTCCGTGAAAGTTCAGTCTTTAGCCGCGATCGCCAATCGGCTGCAATTTGTTCTGCTCGTGTCATGGTTGCCGTCCTCAATACCCTGATATAGAGTGTGCCGCAGAGTTAATCAGAAAATCACTTACCCTTTCGGGTAAGACTGCAACGCTGAATCCTCAACTCCTGCCCGATTCAATTGAGGATTCAGTATAAAACGTTTCTCAGGGTTTACTACTACTTAGGAAACACTCCGGTTGCTAGTCTCCAGAGACGTTGCAATCCGCTCTAGAGTTTCGGTCAGGTGGGCAATGTGAGAAACCAGTGTAGTCTGATTATCCGTCAAGGTTTGGAGTGCGTTCGTTAATGCAAAGATTTGTTGTCCTTGCTGATCGACTTGAGTGGTGATCTGATCGAGACGATCGCTGAATTGCTCGATCGTTTCTGATGCTGCGATCGTTGTTTCTGCCAGTTCTTGCACGATTTCTGCTAAAGCTTGCGATTCCACAGGTCACTCCTCACACGGTGCTTCTACTTATCCGTCATTCTACGAATATTTCTCATGACGGACTGAGTAATTCTTCGGGGAAATTTCGCTGTCTCCGGAGCGTTACTTCATCCAAACTTCATAAAAGCAGGCATCGTGCAGATCAGTAAAAAGTTTTGAGGAAATATTGGTAGAAGGACTATTAGAGAATTCGCGGTTTCGGTAGGCTTACAGTGAAAACGCGCGACTTGACTTGGTGAAATCCCAGTTTTAGTCATTGATTTAAACTATGTTTAATCCCACGGTTGACTCGTCGATTTCCGATTCTCAGATTGCATCCTCCACGAATTTCAAAATTCCACATCGATCGACGAATTCGGTTTTAAAACGCTCTATTGATATCGTCGGTAGCTTGATCGGCTTGCTGATCGTCGCAATTCTGTTTATTCCGATTG
>JADEXW010000851.1 GCA_015206935.1 Pseudanabaenaceae cyanobacterium LEGE 13415
ATGATGTTCCCTTCGATTACGGCGGCTTTTTAGATTTAGGATTGCTCGATTTAGAGCGTGTGGAAGTCCTGCGCGGTCCACAAAGTACGTTGTACGGTCGAAGCAGTCCGGCTGGAGTGGTGAACATTATTTCGCGTGCGCCGACGAATACCCCTGAAGTACGGATTCAGGGCGGATATGGTAGCTACAACTTTCGTGAAGCGCAACTAACCTTAAGTGATGCGATCGTACCGAATCAACTTGCATTTCGATTAAGCGGTGCATACCGGGCACAAGATGGGTTTTTCAGGAATGCGTTTCTTGATCGTACCGTGGGCGATCGCAATCAACTCCTTGGTCGCGCTCAATTACTCTGGACACCCTCGAAAGAATGGAATATCTCGTTCAATAGCTATGTGTTGAACAACGACAACGGCGATGTTGTGTTTACCCGACGCGACGGCGATCCCTTTGCCACCTTCAAAGCCGTTGACGGGTTCAATCAACTCGACAGCAACACTCAAGCCCTCAGAATCGGCTACGACGGAGCGGGATTTCGCGCCACCTCGATCACTGCACGACGCGGAACTCGGCAAAATCAGTTAATCGGGGATGCGTTTTTCCCAGGAGTCGATTCGCTGCGATCGATTATTGATATCGACTCAACAGTTTGGTCACAAGAGATTCGCCTTCAGTCGCCGTCTACCGCAAACCGAGTGCGCTGGCTCTTAGGTGGCTACTACGAATCTCGCGCATTCAACGTTAACAATGACGGCATTGAGTTCACACCTACAGGTGCAGCGGCGTTTGGTTTACCCAGTGCTGGACTCAATCGCGTCAGAGCCGATCAAAATCGTGCCACTTATGCTGCATTTGGACAGATTGACTATAAACCGATCGATCCACTCACTCTGTTTGCGGGACTGCGCTTTGAGTCTTCACGGCTTAGCCTCGATCGAGAACGCACCTTTGAAACGGGTGGAGTTGTTTCGATCACCAATCCCCAAATTCAAGATCAACTCACCAGCAGCGAACTCATTCCCCGCTTTGGCGCACAGTATCGCTTCAGTCCGAATGTTGCGGTGTATGCCACGATCGCCAAAGGCTATCGACCAAACGGATTTAACTATCGAGCCGACACCGAGAGCGTTCGCCGTTTTGGAGAAGAAAGAACCTGGACTTACGAAGCTGGGATCAAGTCATCTTGGTTTAACGATCGTCTCACCGCGAATCTTGCTGTTTTTCACAACGATGTCGATGGGTATCAAGTTCTACTGGTCGATGATTTCGGCTTTTTTAGGAATGTCACCAACGCAAATGTTAAAGCAACTGGAGCAGAACTTGAACTAAGAGCGCAAGTGTCAAGAGGATTTGAGGTCATTGCTGGCTTGGGCTACGTGGATAGTCGCTTCAAGAACTACCGCAATCCCTTTACTGGAACTGACTTTAGCGATAATCGTGTTCCCTATTCACCGAACTTAACTTATAATCTAGCGTTGCAGTATCGCAGTCCTGGCGGCATTTTTGCGCGGGCGGAACTGCGGGGGTTTGGTCGAACCTTCTTTGATGATGCAAACTTAGTCGAACAAACCCCATTCGCATTGATTAATTTGCGGTTGGGGTATGAGTGGCGCAACTATGGCATCTATCTATTTGCGAACAATCTGTTTGATACTCGCTACATCACCACTGGGTTCCTGTTTCCGCCACCCAGAGTCACAGCCGGATTTGGTGAACCTGTCACAGTTGGATTTCAAGTCCGCGCTAACTTCTAAGTGCTATGACTCCTAAATTATTCCTGCTTGCCAGTCTCTATGTCGCTCAGTTCATTCCAACAACGTTCTTTATTCAAGTCGTTCCCGTCTTGATGCGGCAACAAAAAATGTCGCTTGAGCAAATTGGATTGCTGGGGCTTTTGGTGATTCCATCTGCGTTCAAATTCCTATGGTCGCCGTTGATCGATCGCTATCGTCTTCGCAGCTTAGGACAGTATCGCGGCTGGATTATCCTATTTCAATGCCTATTGATTGCAACCATGATC
>JADEXW010000205.1 GCA_015206935.1 Pseudanabaenaceae cyanobacterium LEGE 13415
GCTCAAAATTCCTCGATTCCAACCGTTTTAGTTGAGCGCGATCAGGTTCGTGCCCTCGCGCCAGATTGGACACGGTTAACGTTTGCCAAACTGCCCCGCTTGACGCAATCTGGTTCTCTTTGGGGACGAAATTGGTCAACTGGGCAGAAGCTAGATGACGTTCTGACCTTGGGGGATTTTCAGAATAGTTTTAAGTTGCAGGATTTGAATCTGTATGCGATCTCGCTTGCCACGCAAACACCTCCCAAAGCAATTCCATTGAATCAATTTCGCCTGCTGCAACAACAATCCCTCAATACCTTAGTCAATGCGATTCCTGATCTGGATCAATATCCAGTTAGCGAAATCAAGCCCATAGCAGATTTGTTGAACGCTGCCAAACCAGGCTATCGACTGATAGAAGAGACATTGCCAGAGTTGCTCAGGCAAGACCCTTCTCTCGGTGCATTGAGCTTCCAGAGTCCCAATTCTAAGTACACCTTAGAGGACATTCCTGGTTTACTCGAAAGCCCACTGCAAGCGTTTGACCACTGGCAGGATGCCAAGATTTCAGATATTCCCGGATTGGGACAAATGCCTTGGAATCATTTCCCCGATCCACCGAGCGATGGCGGGATGAGTGGAGTGATACAGATACTAGATCCGTCATCTCAGCAATCGAACGCTCAAACAGAAACAATATCAGGTAGTGATATCGGTGGCTACAAAATTGCTTGCCGAACTTGCGCTGGAATCAGTTTTTCCAGTCCGTCTTCACTACAAGGCAAACGCTGGATTTCTGGGGCTATGCAATGGGTGCGAGGTGGAGCAGGAGCCATTGCTTTGCTTAACAACAGTTATGAGCCGACAGGACGCAATGTATTTGGTGCAGCGTTCAAAGTTGTCATCTCTGAAGTGACACCAAAAGAAGTACAGACTGCGTTGTACTTCCGGCTCTGTCAAGCCCAACCGCAACGCGATCAGATTGATTGCTCTCCTTACGCTGTGGGTTCAGTTCCTTTTCTGGTGTATCACTCAGGCGATGCGATGTTGGTTGGCGATGTCGATTCAGTCACGACAGTCACTCCTCAGCTTCTGCCTGTTGATCAAGCCTTGCCGGAAAAGCTGTCCAAATCTCCTAGCTCTTCTCAAAACCCAATTTTGGAATTTCTAGCGCAAGCGATCGACAAAATCAAAGCTGTTCTTCAATTTTCACCGAGGGTTTGATCGTGACTAGGATGAATCAAACGATTTCAACGGCTTCGCCGCCTACAAATTCGGTCGGCAATCAGTTCACCGATCTCCTTGCCATCTTCAAGAGTGAGAATGGATTAATTCTGTTACTTGCGATCGCAGGTTGGTTAGCACTTGCCTGGTTTGGGGATCGCGGCATTGGCAAAAAGAATCGTCTAGCGACGGCTCGATTCGCAGGCAGGAAAGAACGAATTGTTGCTAGACGAAAAGCGATTCAGCAGATGAAAGCACGAAAGCACAATGTCGTTGCTTTCAAAATCTACAACTCACTTTATCTACCGGATGCTCAACGTGGAATCGCAATTTCGGGGGGTGCAGGTTCGGGGAAGACTGCGAGTATGGTGCTGCCGATCGCTCAGTCTGCGATCGCGCAAGAATTTCCCATTTACCTCTATGACTTCAAATACACCGAACCAAACGACAGCTTGGTGTCTAGCATTTTGCCGATGGCAGTCAAGGCAGGCTACAAGGTGCATATCTTTGCGCCTGGAATGAGCGAATCCGAAATCTGCAACCCGCTAGATTTTCTACTGGACGATATGGACGGGATGGCAGCGCGGCAGCTTGCTTCAGTGATGCACAAGTGTATGCGATCAGAACACAAGGATGCTTCTGATGATCCGTTCTTCTCGATCGCAGGCGACTTACTGATTCAGGCGGTGCTACTGCTGGCGAAACAAACGAAGTTTCCCGACATGATGATGTGTCAAGTGATTCTTGCAATGACCGATTTGCCCAAGCGGATTCAAAATTCCAAGTTGAGCAAATTGACCAAAAATACCTTCTCTCAGTACCTTTCTGTGTCAGGGTCAGAGAAAACGGCAGACAGCATTCGAGGAACGGCACAGAATCTATTTGTCCCTTTCACAACAGCAGGACTCGCCAATGCTTTCTGTGGTGAGACAACTTTGCCGCTTACTGTAGAGGGAAAAACGCTCGTCGTCGTCGGAATGGATAAATCGATCAAAACGGCATTAGCTCCCTTTCTGACTGGAATTATGCAGATGGTTTTGGATCGTAATGTTGCGATCGCTCGGAAAGACCCATTCGTTTTTATCCTTGACGAAGCCCCGACAGTTGGAATCGATCTAGCAACTGCCTTTGCAACTCAACGTTCTGCTGGAGCCGTCACAGTCATGGGCTATCAGGATTTCGGGCAATTAGAACAACGTTACGGTGAGTCTCTCGCTCGTACTATCCTGTCGAACTGCGCGACAAAAGCTTGGTTTAATCCCCAGGAACTCAAAACGGCTCAGTGGTGCAGCGATTATATTGGTGAGGAGCAGTTAAACCTGAAACAGAAATCAAGAGGACACAGTGGCGGTAAAGCCAGCACAAATGTTTCTGACAATGAGCGAACTCGAAAACTCTACAGCCCCGATCAGTTTCTTCGTCTGCCCTCTGGCAAATGTATATTGATTAGTCCAGCGATCGCAGGACAAGACGAAGTTGGGATTCCGATTGCTCAGAAGATCAAAATTCCACCCCTAGTTGAACAACAGCAAGATTGGTCGAAGAGAATTTGGAATAGAAAAATCCGCGATCGCATGAGCCATCAAAGCCCACAACCCAAATTAACCCGTGAAGAACTGCGCGTCTACACCGAGCGCATGATCGAAGAACGAGAAAAAGAAGCTGAACGCATTTTGCCTTTAGTTGAAGCACCTAAAAAGACCGATAAATCACAGATCGAGAAAATACAAGCCGCATTCTAGGACTCCATCATGGCTTTTCCGGTTCAATCTCACAGTGCAGAGAAGGTACAACATGACATCAATACGATTTTGGAAGCGATCGCTCGATTCCTCTCCAAGATCAGACCGCCTGAAGTGCCAGAGAAATCACAAGAGTCAACCCAGATCGATCCGAATCTGGATGAGCCTCAGTTAATCGATGCCGAGCTTGTTTCAGAAATGGAAGCATTGCCTTATAGTGATCCAAAACTTTTAGAAGGCGCAACTACTTATCCTGAGCTAGTGCCAGAGGTACGGCTGCAATTGAACAGTCTTTCTATGGCAGTCCCGCTTCCTCAGCTTCAGCAAAGTCTGGAACAATTGTCCCCAGATCGAATCGCTTCTTTAGCAGGCGCAATCTCATATCCAGCATTACCGCCAGCAACGGAGAATGAAGATGTAATTGATATTGAAGTAAATGGGGTGCAATGCTTTCATCAAGAGAACGGGCAGATTACGGTCAATAATCTACTCCCATTGAATACTTCAGAAGAGATTCGTTCGACTGAAGTTCAGCACGTCCGAGACACTACCATCACCACTAGCATCGGTGAGCGACAACTACAGCAACCTACAATAGAACTCCGTCCAGTTGGTGAAGTTGAGTCATTAATAGGGCAGCAATTAGGCGATCAGAGTACATTACATCACGAAGTATTACAGCAAGCTCCTGCGATTCGGGTAGAGCGTGATCAATATGGGAATATCAAGGGGAGTACTGCAATTCGATCCGTTGTTGAACCCACCGAAGATGAGGTAGAAGCAGATCTAGAATACCGAGCAGAACATCCTCTGACTCCAGAAGCAACTGCGATCGTTGCCCAAATTCGCGATTATTTTGAAAAAACAGGTGAGCAGGAATTAACAGGCAGGCGACACTACGACATTTACGCAGACGACGATCGACTTCTATTCATTCCGAGAGACAATCCAGCCGACATCATCACAATTCAAGGTGATCAAGTGACCTCTAGTTCTTCCGAGCGGATTGCACACTTGATGGGGAGATTTGCCGCAGCGTATGACAGTGTTCAGACGACGGAGCAGACTAGCGATCGTGATATTGAATTGACTCGTTAGAGAGGGAATGACAATGAGTATGAGCTTTTCAAGTTGGAACCAATCTCAAGCAGGCTATGACCCTGAAGATGCACCCTTGATCATTCGAGAGAAAGACCCAGATCTGGAAGCAAACTTGGATTACATTTTTGGTGAAACTTTGAATCCAGTTCTGCTTCTCTCGCAGTGGGGTTTATCATTTCAAGCGATCGCAGTTTTATCTCAATATTTAGAACTGGTAGATGAACTTGCTAGAGAACGCATCAAACCTTGTTTTCCTCCAGGCTATACACCCACAACGATTGAGATTTTCTACGACGATATTCTTTGTATGCGTTACCAGCAAGGACACATCGATTATCCAAATCTGTCCCCTGAACAGCCTCCATTTATGGAAGTTCGGTTCGATGATCAGATGGCACTATTTGTCGTTAACAGCGAGGTGATTGTTAATCGAGTCGTGGCAATGGCAGAACTCGATCAAGTGTTGGGGCGACTGAAGCAGGTATGGGAGGGGAATGACATGAACCAAAATCAGACCTACTCTCAACAAGTTCTAGATGCCATCGCTCAACGCCAGGGAGTGGAAACGAATGATTTAGACATCCGAATTCAGTATGGCAAGAATGGTCGGATTATTTTAGGGGAACTTGCTTCTGGAGAACAGCGTAATGAGATCAACCAAGATCGAGCAGAACTAATTCTGTCTGCCTTGATCAAACCTGCTATTGATGAAGTGGTTGAGCTTCAAGGCAATCGCAAGCCCATGCTAGAGATTTCTAACAAGGGAGAAACGCTATTTCGGCAGGAACGAGACGGAACCATTTCGATGAACACGCTAGTCCCGGAGCGGGTTCCTTCTCAGAAAACGGTTTTATCTACTCTTGCTCAAACCGACCTGTCAGAGAGCGATATTGTGGTTGCAGCAAGACGAGTGGCTCAAGCAGCAGAGAACTTGATGAATCCGCTAGGGCAGGAAAACCCTTCTACAACAATTGCTGCGATCGGTGCTTACCAACTACATCTCGATCAAGACACGCTAACGATTTCCAAAGATGAAACGGTTGTCGCTCAGATTGTCGATGGGCAAATTCAATTCTCTATGGAAGCGACAGCAACCGATGTTCAAGGTTTTGAAGGATGGGTAAGAAACGGTGAAGGCGTTTGGGAAGAGCAAAGAGTTCCATTGGAGGAAATGTCTCACTTCATGTGGCAAGCAGAGACTCAGTTGCCAGCATCTTCTCATCAAACGAATGCTCTAGAAATTGCAAAACACCGGATTGCTCAACTTCAGGAATCGAATACTAAAACCTTCTTTCAGAATCTATTCGAGGATCTAAGCAAGCATACTGTTCAAGCTTTTCAGCAGAATCTGGACAACGATCAGTTCAAAGTTGTTCAAAAGATGGTAGCAGAAGGAGCAAAGACTACTTTTCAGACAGTCAGGCAGGGCTTAGAAAGTGATCAATTCAAAACCTTCCAGAAGCAGATCACAGAAGCGTTGCAAGCAAGAGCCGAAAAAGCGATCGAGCAAACCGGACATGGTTTGGAACGAGCAGGGCAATGGTTAGCTTCACGTCCAGAAGCAATTCGCGAACATCGAGCCGCACGAACCGCTCATGCGTTGTTTGAACAAGGGTTTGCCAGAACTCAGGAGCGAAGCTATGAACTGAATGGCTTCTCGGTAGAGCTTCAAGGCAGGAATACCTTCGTTCTCAAGGATGCAACCGATCAAGAGCTATTGCATTTTAGAGCAGAAAAACTGTTGTTTGGTGAGCCTAGAATCACGATTCTCGCAAAAGCAGAAGCAGGTATTTCTCGCAAACAGTATGAAGGAATCGATCAAATGCTTCGAGACATTGGAAGTGTGCGGGGGAGCGAAGTTGCCGAAGCACGTCACGCTGAGAAGAGTGCAGCTTTCGGATCTGCTGCCCGGATGGTCGCCGAGTTCAATGAGACAAATGACTATAGCGGTAAGCATTATCGAATTCAAATCAGCCCAGATTCACTCACCATCACTGCAAAAGATGGGCGAGGAACAGTTTATCAAGAGCAAGGTAATCAGGTGCAATCCAAGTTAGAGCAGCAAGATTTTGGCAGATTTGCTCAAGCTATTAAAACGATCGAGCAACAACAGCCCAATCTATCCCAACAACGTCAAGTAGAAATTGGTTAACTAAAACTAGCTTATGTCCGTAGAACACAAGGAAGCTCTCATCAGAGCGTTCCACAGTTCCCTATTGGAAGGAGAAAACTATGCACGGATTAATCAAGCACGAAAGCAGGCTGAAGCAATTTTGGGGCAATCCATTCTTCCTGGCAGTCCCCTGACGAAAGTTGTGGATGAGGCAATGGAAGCAGCAGTTGTGCGAGTTGCTCCCCTGCTCATTCGGCAATGCACAACGACTCATCAGGCATATGAGCGCTTAGTTGAGCTACTCGATCGCCAGCCAACATTGGGGGTGCGTTCTTCTACTTCTGTTCTCCAACAAGCATACAGTACGCCTATCCCGATCGCTTATCTTGCTGCGACAATAGCGGGCATTACCTCAGAAACAACGGTCTACGAGCCTACTGCTGGAAATGGGGCGCTACTGATTACAGTCAATCCAGTGAACGCGATCGCGAATGAATTGAACCACGATCGCTTCGCTGAATTACAACATCGAGGCTACGCTCAACTCACTCAGTACGATGCCACTCGCTATCATCCTCAGAAGCAGGTCGATGTCATGATTTGTAATCCGCCTTTTGGTCCCGTTCAGGACGGAAACGGCAAGATTCGGCGGTTTGAGCTTCCGGGCAATCGACGGGGAACGCGCCAGGTGGATCATGCGATCGCATTCAAAGCACTGGAAGCGATCAAGGATGACGGTCGAGCCGTGTTAATTCTGGGTGGCAAGCTGGGCGACGATGGAGATCTTCGCTCCAATCGTTACAACAGCATCGAGAGTCGAGGCTTCTTCTTTTCGCTCTACCAGCACTACAACGTCACGCAGCACTTTTCCATTTGGGGCAATTTGTACCGCAAACAAGGAGCAGGATTTCCGATCGACGTAATCGTAATCGAAGGGCGAGGACAATCACAGCGCGATTTACCTGCGGCAGAAGTGCCGACCATTTACAAATCATTTGATGCACTCAAGGAGCTACTGCCTAATGAACGCATTCAGCAGCGACGACTACAACCACTTCTCACAGATTTGGAAACCCCAGGAAGCAGGAGATCAAACCCTATTTCTGGTCAAGCTGCCGGACGAAATACAAGCATTAACTTGGCGCGACTACCAACGCTTAATGATGCTGAGAATTCAGTGGATGATTCATCGCTGGTTGGAGGAGAGCGGCGAGGATCAGATCCAAACTCACCGCCGCCTCAGCCAAGCGCTCCGAGTGCTATCAATGCAGGAACCTCCGACACTGTACGAAGACGTTCAGACGCAGGAACTAGAACCCCTATGGTGGTGGACGCAGGAATGGGCGGAAACCTTCGTCCAACGCAACGAAGTCCTAGCAACCAAGTTCCAAATTCTCAACGGACTGATGTTTCCGTCTCCGATCGCTCTAGCTTCTCCAGAGATCCAACAAATGTGGATGCAGGAACACGACGAAACCACACTAGAGAATTGGCTATTCCAGTTGACCTACCCAATGAGCGAATAATTTCCTCTTCAGACACAACACAAAAAACTCAAATCATGGCAATTTCAGACTTTGAGCATCCAGCCCCGACAGATGCTCCCTTGAATGTTGCTTATTTGCCTCGTAGTCAAGGCAAATCACCGGGCACACTCATTCCCTCCAATATGGCAACTGCGGCTCAGACGGCTCTCGACAAGCTAGAACGGGCAGTTGGTGATGTTGATGAATACGTTCAGCAACGGATGGGGTACGAATCCAAGGAAGAACTCTGGAAGTATCTGTACGCTGAACAGATCGATGCGAATGCTTTGGCGTTTTGGCAGCGCGATCGCGACAAAGTATTTCTCAATGGCGACCAAACTGGAAACGGTAAAGGGCGCTTTTGCGCGAGTCAAATTGTCGATGCGATTAACCAAGGCTACATCCCCATTTTCATTACGCAAAAATCAACGCTCTATGTCTCGATGTTGGCTGACTTGCAAGACATCGGTAAACCTGGAGTGAATATCTTCGCGACTGACAACAATCTCAGATTGGATTTGCCCAATGGCAGCAAACTCAGAACGGGTAATCCTGCCGAACAAGAAGCCCAAATGCAACGCATCATGCAGCAAGGCATCTGTGCGTACCATGCGATTTTTACCACCTACAGCCAGCTTCAAACGATCGACAGTGGCAAAGAACCGTTCCGACGAAACTTTCTCCGAGAGATTGCGCCCAACGCCATTTTTATCTTCGATGAGGCACATGAAGCAGGAGGTAGTACCGGAGAAAAAGGCTGGACAAGCAGTAGTGATGCGCCTAATCGAGCCGAGTTCGCACGGGAATTAATCGATTTAAGTGCTGGAGCCGTATTTGCCAGTGCCACAG
>JADEXW010000206.1 GCA_015206935.1 Pseudanabaenaceae cyanobacterium LEGE 13415
TTTCGTGAACTTGTATATCAGTTAATGATGTCTAGAATTCCTTGGCGTGTGGTATCTCCGTGGCTGGATCTGTTAGCAATGACCGCTTGGGGATTGGTCATCTTAAAGTTTTGGCTGACGAATGAACTGTTTCTGCTGATCCATCCGAACTACAAGATTTTGACGATCGCGGCAGGTTTTGCACTGCTGATTATTAGTGGCATCAAAAGCTATTTCATCTGGAAAGCGAGTCGGAATGCTCGCCCTGTAACCAGCGATTTGCCGCATATCACGCTGCTTCCACCCGGATGGAGTAGTGCATTACTGTTGGTAATTGCGATCGCAGGCTTAGTAATCACGCCGCGTCCATTTGCTAGTCAGACCGCTATCGATCGAGGAGTGAACGATTCGATTACGCTGACACGAGTGAGACCGCAAACGTTTCGTGCTTCGGCTCGAACAGAAGATAAGAGCTTGATCGATTGGATTCGGACGCTTCAGGTGTATCCAGAACCCGATGCGTACACCGGACAAAAAGCGAAATTGCAAGGATTTGTGGTGGTCACTCCAGAAATTCCAGAACAATATTTCTTGCTGACGCGATTTGTAATTACGTGCTGCGCGGCGGATGTGTATCCGGTGAGATTACCTGTGAAATTGGCGCAGGGAACGAGAGCCGATCATAAAGTTGATTCTTGGCTTGAAGTTGAAGGGCAGATGATTACGGAAACCTTGGCAGGAAAGCGGCAGTTAGTGGTTCAGGCGAATTCGATCAAACCGATTCGGGAGCCGAAAAATCCTTATGATTATTAATTTTTCGTGAGATTTCAGCATCGATCGAGAAAAATTGCCACTTTTGTCTGAGTCGCCCCTCAAGCCTGGAAGAGTATGGTTAAGACGATACCCGTACAGCTTCTATGATGAGACTCTATTCCCGCATCCGCCAAATCTTGACGCGATCGACATTTTTTCTGATGTTTATTTTGTCGATCGTTGGAGTCACTTTTCTGAGTACGATCGCGCCTGCTCAAGTCCCGATCGCCCAAAGAGTCGAAATCCAGCCACCGCTTTCTAGTCGTGGCGCAGACATTATTGATGCAACAAAGCGACCCGTTTTATTACGTGGCGTGAATTGGTTTGGCATGGAAACGGAAACTCAAGCTCCACACGGACTTTGGGCACGAGATTATAAGGAAATGCTGGCTCAAATTAAGAGCTTGGGATACAACGTGATTCGGTTGCCGTATTCAGTGAAAGCGCTTCGAGGGACTGAGATCAGCGGTGTGAATTTTGAGATTGGTAGTAATCGGGAATTACAGGGAAAAAAGCCGATCGAAGTCATGGATGCAGTCATCCAAGAAGCGGGACGGCAAGGATTGATGATTTTGCTCGATAGTCACCGATTGAACAATGAGCGAATCCCTGAACTTTGGTATGGCGATGGATTCACCGAAGAAGATTGGATCGGAACTTGGACAATGTTAGCGGAACGATATAAAAATCAGCCGAACGTGATCGGGGCGGATTTGAAGAATGAGCCGCATGGGAAAGCGAGTTGGGGAACAGGCGATCGAGCAACGGATTGGAGGCTTGCAGCAGAACGAGCAGGCGAAGCGATTCTTAAAATTGCTCCAAATTGGCTGATCGTCGTGGAAGGCGTTGAAAATAACGTGCCAGGTCAACAACTCAAACAGCATTGGATGGGTGGAAATCTTGAAGGAGTCAGACGATTTCCGGTGAGATTATCGATTAAGAATCGGATCGTGTATTCGCCGCACGAATACGGCAAAGGGGTATTTAATCAGCCTTGGTTTAGCGCGATCGACTTTCCGCGAAATCTTACAACTCGTTGGGAAAAAGCCTTCTTCTATATTGCGCGACAAAAAATTGCACCGATTTTTGTAGGGGAATTCGGTGGGCGACAAGTGGATGAGGTTTCTCACGAAGGACGATGGCAGCGTCGATTCGTCCAATTTCTCAAAGAGAATCGGTTGGGATTTTCCTATTGGAGTTGGAATCCCAACAGTCAAGATACGGGCGGGATTCTGCTGGATGATTGGATGTCGATCGACCAACCGAAACAAGAGCTTCTAAATCAACTGTTACCCGCTCAAACGATGCAGGCAACCCGATAAAGAAATGAGGCGGGGAGATTTTGAGTTTCCTCGCCGTTTCGCTTATTCAACTTCACCTGGCTCCAAGATGCGCTGGAATAAATAGCCCGTTCCACGAGCCGTTAGAATCAATTCCGGATTGCTTGGATCATCTTCCAATTTGGCGCGGAGTCGAGAGATATGAACATCTACGACGCGCGTATCAACGTGGCGTTCTGGAGTGTAGCCCCAAACTTCTTGGAGAATCTCCGATCGAGAAAAGGGTTCGCCCGATCGACTGACCAACAATTCGAGCAAGCTAAATTCCATTCCAGTCAAACGAATCCGTTCGTCACCTTTGTAAACTTGGCGCTTATTCGTATCGATCCGGATGCTGTTGATGTGAATCACACCAGAGCTAGGAATTCCGGTGACACCTGTTTTATCCACACGGCGGAGAACTGATCGAATTCGGGCTTCGAGTTCTTTCGGTGAGAACGGTTTCACCACATAATCATCGGCTCCGAGTTCGAGACCGGTAATCCGATCGGCAACATCGCCCAAAGCCGTTAGCATGATGATAGGCACATCTGACTCTTTGCGGAGTTCTTGGCAAACCCCGTAGCCATCGAGTTTCGGCATCATCACATCGAGAACTACGAGATCTGGATCGGCATTGCGGAAAGTGTCGAGCGCTTCTTCACCGTCTGCTGCTGTGACCACATCGTACCCGATCATCGAGAGGCGAGTTTCTAGAATGCGACGAATGCTGGCTTCATCGTCTACAACCAGAATTTTTTCTTTATGACTTTCCACGATTTGTAATGCTCCTTGAAGTCAAATCCGTAGTCGTTAATTTTTTCAACTTTTATTATGGAGATAGTAGCTCACTTTTTAATTCTCAGGCTACCAAATCCTGATTATGCTTGAGCTTCAGGCTTTCTTAAGCTTTACGAAAGTTAACAGGCAACCTATTTCTTAATTTTTGCGAATGCCCAAAGTACGATCGACGTTTGTTTGTAATGATTGCGGGGCGGAATTTTCTCAACATTTCGGTCGCTGTCCGTCTTGTTCTACCTGGAATTCCCTAGAAGAACAGGTCGCACGTCCAACGACACCCCCCGCTGCTACGATCGCTCAAGTGACTCGGTTACGGGGTACGAAAAGTCGAAACTCGGATGCGCCCGCGAGAGCGATCTCGTCCATGCAGTTGAATGAGATTTCCGAGCAGTCTCAGGATCGGTTAGCTTCGGGTTATGTGGAACTCGATCGCGTTTTAGGAGGCGGGATCGTACCGGGATCGCTCGTGCTGATTGGAGGCGATCCAGGAATCGGTAAATCAACTTTGCTGCTTCAAACTGCGAATCGGTTGGCGACTCGATATCGAACGCTCTATGTGTGTGCGGAAGAATCGGGGCGACAGGTGAAATTAAGAGCGCAGCGGCTCGGAGTCGGGAAACAGGCAACAACCGAGGAAACGGAACTCTTAGAGCAATCTGATGGCAGTCTTCATCTGTTGCCTGAGATTGATTTGGATACGATTTTGACCGAGTTGGAAGCACTTAAGCCTCAAGTCGCAATTATCGATAGTATTCAGGCGTTGTACTATAGTGCGCTGACTTCGGCTCCAGGGTCGGTGTCACAGGTTCGGGAATGTACTTCAGTTCTGATGCAAGTGGCGAAACGGCAGAACATTACGCTGTTTATTGTGGGGCATGTCACGAAAGAAGGCGCGATCGCAGGCCCAAAAGTTCTCGAACACTTGGTGGATACTGTTCTCTATTTCGAGGGCGATCGATTCGCAAGTCACCGATTACTGCGATCGGTTAAAAACCGCTTCGGTGCAACTCACGAGATCGGTGTATTTGAAATGGTCGATCAAGGGTTGCGAGAAGTTCTTAATCCCTCGGAATTGTTCTTAGGCAGTCGAGAAGATGCGGCTTCTGGAACCGCGACGATCGTCGCTTGTGAAGGAACTCGTCCGATTGTCGTGGAATTGCAAGCCTTAGTCAGCGCAACCAGTTATAGTTCGCCACGTCGATCGACAACCGGAATCGAATACAACCGACTTTTACAAATCCTGGCAGTGTTAGAAAAACGAGTCGGGATTCCCCTTTCAAAACTTGATGCGTATGTTGCTTCATCAGGTGGATTAAATGTCGCGGAACCTGCGGCGGATTTAGGAGTGGCGGTTGCGGTTGCGGCAAGTTTTCGCGATCGTATTGTTGATCCATATACGGTTCTGATCGGGGAAGTCGGATTAGGGGGACAAGTTCGACCTGTTTCTCAGACTGAACTGCGATTGAAAGAAGCGGCGAAACTGGGATTTAAGAAAGCGATCGTTCCTAAAGGTGCAAGTTACGGCGATGTCGGAATGGAAGTGATTCCAGTTGCACGAGTGTTAGATGCGATTAGTGTGGCGCTGGCGGGTAGTCGGGCAAAACCGACCGAAGAACACGAAGAGGAATAAGTGCGATCGTAACCTAGCGATCGGCAGTCTCCAAAACGATAAGGAGACTGCTTTTTTATGAAAACTTATTTGTTTAGAAGCGTTATTCTAGAAATGCCGAATGAAGTTTCGTATGTCAAAAACAGTTTGGGCAACCGTTCGCAAAGGCAAAGTTGAATTATCAGAGCCGATCGGGATTCCAGATGGCACGAGGGTTTTAGTCACGATCTTGCCAGACGAAGAAGAGACGTTCTGGCTTCAAGCAAGTCAGACTTCATTAGCGTCTGTCTGGGATAACGAAGAGGATGATATTTATGCCCAGCTACTCGAAGAAGGAATTAATGTCTCAGTACGTTTTTACGGATGTTCAACAAATTCGAGAGTTAGAACGGCTCCAAACGATCGAACAAATCTTTGATCCAGCCACTCGCAGTAGACTTCAGGCAACCGGAATAGAAGCAAATTGGTGCTGTCTTGAAGTGGGTGCAGGAGCCGGATCGATCGTGCAATGGTTAGCGGCAACTGTTGGAGAGCAGGGAAAAGTCGTTGCCCTTGATTTGGATACTCAATTTGTCGATCGACTTCAATTGCCCAATGTCGAAGTGATCCAAGCCGATATTCGCCACGCTCCACTTCAGAAGCACTCTTTTGATTTGATTCATGCCCGTTATGTTTTGATTCACATTGCAGACTTTCAGGTTGCTCTAGCGAGAATGTTGGACTTGCTAAAACCTGGAGGTTGGATCGTGATCGAAGAACCCGATTTCTCAGCCGCAAGAGCGATCGTTGGGGAAGCGTGTCAATCGGTCGATCGCGTCAATCAATCCATTCTCAAGATGTTTACGAATCGAGGAATGGATTATGCGCTTGGTATTCATTTACCTGCACTGTTTCAAAACCTTGGATTGCAACCATTAACAGTCGAAAATGAAGTGCCTTTATCCAACGGCGGTTCAGGAGTTGCAACGGTCATGAAAATGTCTGCAATTCAACTAGCGCAAAAATATATTGAAACGGGTGAAGCAACTGCGGAAGACATTGAGCAGTATTGTTTATTTGCTGATGATCCAAATACTTGGGCAATTTATTACGCAACAGTGGGTGTGATTGCTCAAAAGTCGATCGCCCTCTAGTGAGTTGCTCACAAAATGCTTAAATAGCTAAAATTTGATTACATACTAGAAGACAGAAACCGATGGCACAAGCAACCTTGAATCAAATCTTGAATCAGCTAGACATGCTTGAGCCAGAAGAACTAGAGCAGCTTACTCAAGCAATTGATAAACGTCTATCTCAGCAGAAAAAAGCAAAATCTGTTCAGCAAGTCGCTGACCTCATTCCAGCAAATCAAGACTGCCCAATTTGGTCGCCTTATGATGCTTTTGAAGCCGCAGAAATCATGTTGAGCGTACTACAGGACGCAAAAAAACAAGATCATGCCTAGTTCTGTACAATATTCGTTCACCTCGATCGACACAGCACGAGGAGAGCTTGGTTTCCGTCCACTTTTACCGATCGTACTTTCTCATGATCAACAAACAGTATCTTTATCTGGCTTGCTGGATACAGGCGCGACGGTAAATGTGTTGCCCTACGCTGTGGGGATTGAGCTTGGATACGAGTGGGAAAGGCAAACGACCGCTTTGAACTTAACGGGTAATTTAGCTCAGTACGAAGCGCGAGTGGTCGTAGTTCAGGCAACGACCACAGAATTTGACCCTATTCAACTCGTCTTTGCCTGGTCACAAGCAACCAATGTGCCAATCATCTTGGGGCAAGTGAACTTCTTTATGGAGTTCAACGTTTGTTTTTACCGATCGCAATTGCAATTTGAAATCAGTCCACAAGCGATCGACTGAGTTTCTACCGCTTCAAATCGGATTACCCACATTAAATGCTTAAATAGGTGAAGCCAATTTTGCCATAATCATCGTGACTGATACTAAGCCAAAACGTTCACTTGCAGGCATCGCTGGAATTGTCGCGATCGCAACCCTCCTCAGCAAAGTTGCTGGACTGGTTCGAGAACAATTGATCGCCTATGCCTTCGGAGTTGGAGTTGCAAGAGCGGCTTATGATATTGCGACGATTCTTCCAAGTTTCTTTCTGATTTTGCTGGGTGGGATTAACGGACCGTTTCATAGTGCAATGGTTAGTGCCTTAGCAAAACGCAGAAAAGAAGAATCTGCACCCTTGGTCGAAGCAGTTTCGACGCTGATTGGCAGTATTTTCTTAGTTGTCACGATCGTTGTTTTTGTCTTTGCACCGTTCTTTATCGATTTATTAGCGAGTGGATTACAGCAAACGCAGGCAGGATTAGAAACGAGAGCGATCGCAATTCAACAATTGCGAATTATGGCTCCGATCGCTTGGTTTGCAGGCATGATCGGGATCGGATTTGGCACATTAAATGCAGCGGATCAATATTGGCTACCTTCGATCAGTCCATTGATTTCGAGCATCACTTTGCTGGTTGGATTGGGAATCTTTCTGCTGACTTCAGGAACCCCCACAGCCAATCCAGAGTATGCGATTAGGGGCGGGATTGTTTTGGCGATCGCGACTCTTCTAGGAACTGTGTTTCAGTGGATCGCTCAGTTTTGGGCACAGCGACAATCGGGATTGGGTCGATTTCGAGTGAGATTCGTTTGGAACGATTCAGGCGTTCAAGAAGTGTATCGAGTGATGGGACCCGCGTTATTCTCATCGGGAATGCTGCAAATTAACGTGGTTACGGATTTAACATTTGCATCGTTATTGCCGAATGCGGTTGCTGCAATTCCAAGTTTGACTTATGCGAATTTTCTAGTACAAACGCCGCTGGGGATTCTCTCAAATATGATCCTCGTGCCGTTTTTACCTATATTTTCTAGATTGACTGATCCTGAGCAGGTGGATCAGTTGAAAGCGCGAATTCGGCAGGGGATTTTGATTACTGCGATCGCAATGTTGCCTTTAAGTGCATTGATCATTTCCTTAGCAACGCCGATTGTGCGCGTCGTTTACGAACGTGGAGCATTCAAGCCCGAAGCCACTCAGCTAGTTGCATCTGTATTAATGGCTTATGCAGTGGGTATGTTCGTGTATCTCTGCCGGGATGTTTTAGTCAGAGTCTTTTATGCACTGGGAGATGGTGATACTCCGTTCAAAATTAGTATGGTGAACATCTTCCTCAATGTGTTTTTTGACTTTCTATTTTATAGACCGTTTGGCATTGTTGGAATTGTTCTAGCAACTGTTAGCGTAAATATCCTTTCGGTGTTGGCGTTATTGTATTTCTTAAATCGTAGATTGAATGGACTTCCATTGCTGGAGTGGAGTTATCCGATCGCTGGACTTGCAGCAAGTAGCATTCTAGCGGGAACGGCAAGCTGGTTTATCTCGAATGCGATCGCGAATCTTTCGGGTTTAAATGGATTCTTTCTAGCACTGGCACAAATGACGATCGCAGGTTCGATCGGGCTTGGACTCTTCGCACTCTTGGCAAATCAGCTAAGATTACCAGAAGTAGACCAGTTTAGCGATCGTATTCTGCAACGCTTCCGACGATGAAACCATACACTGTAATTTACGACGGGCACTGTAATCTTTGCTCGAATCTCGTTCAAGTTCTCGAAAAAATTGACCAAGGCGAACGCTTTCAATATTTGCCCATGCAAGATGAGAAAGGACTCTCAGAATTTGGAGTCACCGCTCAAGATTGCGAAATGGGCATGATTTTGATTGATACTGTGAAACCCGATCGACGATGGCAAGGAAGTGATGCGGCTGAAGAAATTGGTAAATTACTGCCAGTTGGAAATGTTTTTGTGACGGCTTATCGGAATTTGCCGGGAATGAAATGGGTGGGCGATCGCGTATACGCGCAAGTTCGCGACAATCGATATGCCTTGTTTGGTCGTCGATCGAGTACCTATCAAACCGCTTATCCTGCTTGTGATAGTTCTTGCGACCAGTACTTCTCGAAATGAATTGGAAACTCGAACAGGCTCGACGATTGATCAATAG
>JADEXW010000852.1 GCA_015206935.1 Pseudanabaenaceae cyanobacterium LEGE 13415
GCAATGTGTGAAGGGTGGGAGTTTTGGCAAGTTTGGCAAAGGGTAGGGCAGCAACTCCAACATGAGAGTGGATGAGATCAAATTCCATCGCGCGATCGTAGACTTGCTCTAATTGCAGTAGTTCATAAAGCGGTTGCTCTTTCACTGATGGATCGAGTCGCAAGGCTTTTGGGTGAACCGCTTCTAACTGAGCGAGCGTGACCGAATCTCCAGAGGCAAACAGCGTAACATCGTGCCCTCGACGAACCAACTCATCACTTAACAAACTTACGACCAATTCAGCGCCGCCGTAAGCAGGCGGTGGTACACGCTCCCACAAAGGAGCAATTTGGGCAATCCGCATGATGCAACTCCTGTTAAATCTACACGCTGCTCTTAACTTTTTTCACGATATCTCGTAGATTAGCACTACCAAAATCGGCTCCCTTCAAGTCCAAATTGCTCAGGTTTGCGCCTTCTAAATTGATGTGGCGAAAATTCCGTTCTCCAGCTTCATAACGTCTGACTAAATTTTCGATCGCATTCATAATTAAACCTCGAAGATTGTCCACCTCTAAATCAGTAGATGAACAGAATTGATTGCCGCGTTTCGGCTCCGCTCAACGCTCAAACGCTAAGATCCTTAATCAGGGGATTAACTGCCTCAACAACAGTTTGGACTTGTTCAGGCTTCAAATCAGTAGGCGTTGCCGATTGTTTAGGCGCAGGATAGAGCTTGATTGAGACTCTTCATTGAGGATTGTGTGGTCGATTGATTCGTTGTTGTAGCTGTCATACAGTTTTCTCCTTATGAATTAGGGAGTTGTGCGATCGCTCTAGAGCTAAAGCTACATAAAAGGGAATGACCTTTGTTAACAACAGCTTTTCTGAAGCTAGAGAGCTATTGAGCCATGATCAACAACTCTCTAACTCATCACCTCTACCATTAGTAGAATGATTTAGCTCAGAGCTACAACAGTAAGCTTCGTTCTTAAATCAATTTAACTAAGCAATATTTCTCGCTTTGTGAACAATGTGCCAAACGCTGCCTCACTTTATGCGTTGCAAGACTAATTTAGTACCGCAATTTGGTTTATAACCTTGGGCAGAGATAGTAACATTTGCCAAAGCTTAGGTTAAGAGAGCAGCATCGAAAGATGAACAGCAGGTAAGCAAACAGGTAAGCAAACCTCTGACGATCTCTAAAGTTATTCAGCTACATCTCTTGATTTTTGATCTTGATTTTTGATTGCGCCAACCTGGTCGATGCACGCATTGATTCGCTTAAGAGCTAAGGCGTAAAATGAATCTTACATCACCGCTTCGGGAAGTATGCTCTGAATCGATCATTTAGCACGAGAAGATTCGGCAGTTTGAGAATTGGCTTAAGTCGAGCGCGATACATCAGGCTATCTGTCTTGCTAATCGTCTGATGCTTTTAATTCTAGTTTTACATCAATGTACATCAATGATTGATAGGAGAACATTATGAGTCCACAAAACGTACAAGAACGACCCACACCTCCCTTTCCCGAACAACAGCAACAAGTTCCAGGGCTAGAGTCTCAAATGAATCCGCGACCCGACTATGGTGAACAATCCTATCGCGGTTCCGGTAAACTGCAAGGGAAAGCTGCTGTTATTACTGGAGGTGATTCTGGCATCGGTCGTGCGGTTGCTCTAGCATTTGCTCGCGAAGGGGCAGATGTCCTAATTGCTTACCTGAACGAAGATCAAGATGCTCAAGAAACAGTTCAAGTCGTTCAGAAAGAAGGGCGAAAATGTATCGCAGTTCCCGGTGACATTCGCGAAGAAGCGCACTGCCAGCAAATCATCGATCGCGCCATGAGCGAATTTGGCAAGCTGGATATTCTGGTGAACAATGCCGCCTTTCAAATGGTCAGGCAGAGTATCGAGGAGATTCCGTCTGAGGAGTTTGATCGTACCTTCAAAACGAATATCTATGCAATGTTCTACCTCTGCAAAGTAGCCGTGCCACATCTGCAACCAGGCAGTGCAATTATCAATACTTGCT
>JADEXW010000853.1 GCA_015206935.1 Pseudanabaenaceae cyanobacterium LEGE 13415
TGCTCTTCGATGCTCAAGGTCTCACTCCTCAAAATTAACAAAGGTCTATCCTAGAGCAAATCTTTCAGAGTGCAATGCGACTTTACGATTGATTCACCTGAGTCAAGTTGCGTTATTGATTCAAGATTTTGATTTTCTGACTTCAATGATTCAACCTAGGCAGCGTAAATCGTTCTAGGTTGCGGCAAAGGGTCTCCAGTCGTTTCATAAGCTGACACAAGCGATTCCAGAGCTTCTATGCCGTTTATAACTGCCTCTTGATAGGTATCGCCATGCGTTCTCCATTGCTGCCCTGGAAAGTCGGGAAATCCAACTAGAAAACAATTATCTTCGTCTGACCATCGACGCAGCATTTGATATTTCAACTGATATTTCAACATTCGCTATTTCTCGACTCGGCAATGTCCTTCCGTCGAACACTCCAACCGTTTCTGCCGTTCTGCCAAAATCACACTCAGATTCGGTCTTCCTGTGAGTGCTAGCCGCCAATCTGCCCAAATCTCGTACAGCTTATCTGCGAGCCAGCCAAACACAGGAATTTTTGTAATCGCATAGACCCATCCCATGCCTAGAATCTCATAAACGCGCCGAAACACTTCCACATTCTGAATCGTGCTGCCATCAGGCAATACGGCGTGAATCCGACCCATTGCCGTTTCGTAATCGATGCCGCCATTGTCTTCAG
Organism: Pseudanabaenaceae cyanobacterium LEGE 13415; assembly: GCA_015206935.1. Classification (GTDB taxonomy): domain Bacteria; phylum Cyanobacteriota; class Cyanobacteriia; order Leptolyngbyales; family Leptolyngbyaceae; genus Leptolyngbya. Next base: position 686 of record JADEXW010000853.1, read on the forward strand.
GCGAATAGTTCTCGTCGGCAATATCGACAAATTCGACTAAACCCCGATCGTTGTCCCGCTTCTTCAGAAAATTGACTTCTCGCATACAGAGGGGACAGTCACGATCGTAGAGTAGCTTAATTTTCCAAGTGGGGCTTGTCATCGGATCTCAACCTTTTTCTTTCATTTTACAGTTCTTAATGCTTCTGGTGGATTGTAGACGAAGAACTTTGCTTCTAAGCTATGTCTGTTTGAATTGTGATGCAGACATGGCTGATTCTCGAATTCCTAAGTTAGCAGTGCTGGCATTGGTCGCGATCGCGCTTCTCTGGGGCTACAGTTGGACACAGATGAAAATCGGTGTGCAGTACTCTTCACCATTCGTGTTTGCAGCGCTGCGGAATGTGGGAAGCGGGTTGATTCTGTTGTGTGCTGTGATGCTTCGAGGACACTCTCTGAAACCGCCGCAAGTTCCCAGCACATTTTTGTTAGGACTGTTGCAAACTGCGGGATTTAGTGGGTTCGCAGCTTGGGCATTGGTGAGTGGAGGAGCGGGAAAAACAGCGATCTTAGTCTACACAATGCCGTTTTGGACGTTGTTATTAGCATGGTACATTCTCGGTGAGCGGATTAAAGGATTGCAGTGGATCGCGATCGCGATTGCATTTTCGGGGTTGTTGCTGATTCTTGATCCGTTTCCACTGCAAGGCACTTTGATCAGTGGAATTTTTGCAGTGTTAGCGGGGTTGAGTTGGGCGGGAGGAGCCGTGACTGCCAAGAAGATGAATCTGGCAAACGTGAATTTGCTGTCATTGACCGCTTGGCAAGTGTTGTTTGGAGCAGTGCCGCTGATTGCGATCGCGCTTTTGGTTCCGGCTCCTCCGATTCAATGGAATTCTGCCTTTATCAGTTCATTGGCTTACAATGTTCTGCTTGGAAATGCGATTCCAATGTTTCTCTGGATGTATGTTCTCAGTCAACTGCCAGCGGGACTATCGGGCTTGGGGATGTTAATGACTCCGGTCATGGGTGTGGCGTTTGCCGCATTACAGCTTGGAGAATATCCGCAACCGCATGAATGGGTGGGAATGGGCTGTGTGTTGGGGGCGTTAGTGTTGACCTCGATCGCGAATCGTAAATAGTTCATCGCCAGTTCGATCGATTCCAGTCATACACGCCTTGAATCTCGTACTCTTGACCATTCTCGAATCGAATTGTGCAGCGGGTGTTTTGTGAAGTGTCTGCTTCCGTGAGACTAATCACAGTGCAGAAGTACCATTCTTCCTCGCCATCTTGCACCCATTCCCACAATGTATTTGAAACCTCAATGCGATCGCCAATGTTCAATCT
>JADEXW010000207.1 GCA_015206935.1 Pseudanabaenaceae cyanobacterium LEGE 13415
GCTCAAAGTCCCCCAAATTTGGGAGATTTAGGGGGCTTTAGCCGACAGAAACGAAGCGATTGTCTTTTGTGTTTATACAGTAAAAATTCCTCGCAAAATCAATAGAGCTTTTTGCAAATTGATCTATCAAACTACTGTCAAATCAATTTTCTAAAAGTTGCCCCGCTTTCACTTCCAAAATCTGTGCCGAATCAATCCATTGAGCATCAAATGATCCCAAATGTGTCGTCGTAATTAACGTTTGAAACCGATCTTGAATCGCATCCAATAATTGATTCTGCCGATTAAGATCCAACTCCGCCAAAACATCATCCAACAACAATAGCGGCGGCTCTCCGATCACATCTTCAATCAATTTAAGCTCTGCTAACTTCAATGCAAGCACTAAGGTTCGTTGCTGTCCTTGCGATCCATATTGGCGTGCAGGCGTTTGATTGATCATAAATTCCACTTCATCTCGATGCGCCCCGACTAGCGTAGTTCCTTGATGTTGTTCTGCGATCGCTCTCGTCTGTATCTTTTCCAAAAATGCCGCCTGCAATGCTTCCGGTGTGTCATTCTCAGCCATCACATTCGGAGCATATCGAATCTCTAACTTTTCTGTGCTACCGCTAATTGCTTGATGCCATTGTTCCGCAAATGGAGCTAATCGATCGAGAACTCTCGCCCGTCGTCGGATCACTCTCGAACCTGCGATCGCAAGTTGTGCATCCCACAATGCTAAGTCTGGCGCTGAAACCGTTTTCCCTTCACTTTCTTCTTTTAATCGCTGTCTCAAGAGTGCATTTCGTTGGCGTAGTACTTGATTGTATTGTTGCAGTACATAAGCGTAAATTGGCTCTAATTGAACTAACAACGCATCGATCCAATGTCTGCGCTGATCGGGCCCTCCCCGCACTAAATCCAGATCTAAACTCGAAAATTGCACCATGTTTAATGTGCCGAGAAAATCGAGTTGTCGCCGTAGAGAAACGCCATTTTGGGCAACTGTGCGTCGTCCACTTTCTCTCAGCATCATTGACAGTTCAAGTTCTCCAGTTTCGCGCTTTAGCTGCCCGGTGATTTGGGACAAAGTTTCACCATCGAAGATTAAATCTCGATCGCGAGAAGTTCGATGCGATTTGAGCGAAGACAACAATTCAACCGCTTCAAGTAAGTTCGATTTGCCTTGAGCATTGTTGCCTAACAAGATGGTTTTGGCAGCCGTAAAATCGATGTGCTGATCGCGATAGTTGCGAAAATTGCGAAGGTGCAGAGAGCGCAGATACATGGTGAATGCAGAAAGGAAAATTCGGAATTCGATTCATTCACGATCCGAATTCTTAACAAGTGTATCAAATCAAAAGAAAGAGCCGCCCCCAATTATTTGAGAACGGCTACATAAGTTGTAGAGAATGATTCTTAGCGTTTCTTGGTGAAATAGAAGCGGAAGAATAATTTCTCCATTTCAATCCACACAAACATCAATGCACTCACACCGAAGCAAACCATGAGTTCGTTAAACGGTAGATAGTGCGTTCCGAAGAAGCCTCGGAGCGGTGGCGCATACACTAACAACAATTGCAGAATCGTGGTCAGAATCACAGCACCCCAAACATAGGGATTGCTAAACGGATTTAGCTCGATCGTTAATTTGGAGTTCGATCGAATGGCGATCGCGTGTCCCATCTGTGCTAAACACAGGGTCGTAAACACGATCGTTTTCCAGCGATCGTCATCCAATTCACCGCCAAAGTTTCCAGGTGTATTCGTCCAGTTATATGCCCAAACCATTGTTGCAGTTGCCAGAATTGCCAATACAATCCCAATTCGGACAATGTACGCACCCAATCCACGCGCAAAGATGCTTTCACCCGGATGGTTGGGTGGACGGTTCATCACATTCGCTTCCGCAGGTTCAACCGCTAACGCCAATGCAGGTAAACCATCTGTAACCAGGTTCATCCACAGAATTTGGAGCGGGGTCAGCGGCACACTTCCCGTTGCAGCCACTGCCGGAATCAAGATCACGGAAAGCGCGATCGTAATCACTTCCCCGATGTTCGATCCCAAGATGTACTTGATAAAGCGACGAATGTTGGTATACACAACGCGACCTTCTTCGACCGCAGATACGATCGTCGAGAAGTTGTCATCGAGTAGCACCATATCCGAAGCTTCTTTACTCACATCGGTTCCGGTGATGCCCATCGCGACCCCGATATCCGCTTGTTTGAGTGCGGGCGCGTCGTTCACCCCGTCTCCAGTCATTGCGGCGATTTCACCTTGTTTTTGGAGGGCACGAACAATCCGCAGTTTATGTTCAGGAGCAACCCGCGCATAGACACTAACGCGATCGACATGCGTTTCAAGTTCTTGATCGCTCATCGCTTCCAATTCACGACCAATCAGCACTTCATCACCCGGTTTTGCAATGCCCAAATCTTGAGCGATCGCGCTTGCGGTGAGTTGGTGATCTCCGGTGATCATGACTGGGCGAATTCCCGCAGTTCGGCAGCGTTTTACAGCTTCACGCACTTCTGGACGAGGTGCATCCAGCATGTTGATTAAGCCGAGCCACACTAATCCTTGCTCCGAAGCTTCATCTGCGTTTTCAGGAGGAACTTCTTTCAACGGTTTGAAGGCGAAACCGAGAACTCGAAGACCATTTGCCGCAAGATCATTGTTCTGTTGCAGAATTTGAGAACGTTGGGCTTGCGTAATTGGCTCAACTCGATCGTGAATTTGTATTTGCTGACACCGTTCTAGAACAATCTCTGGTGATCCTTTGGTAAACATCAGATACGGAGTTGCTAAGAAATCCGTTTCCGATTGCAGTAAACCTGCCGCATCTTTAACGATCACACTCATCCGTTTACGATCGGACGAGAACGGAAATTCAGAGATTCGAGGGAGTTTACTATTCCACTGATCCTTTTCAAGTCCCGCTTTTGCTGCCACGGTTAACAATGCGCCCTCGGTCGGATCACCAAGAATGATCCACTGTCCGGCTTCGTTTTGCAGAATCGAATCGTTACACAGCGTACAAGCCAGTAACAATGCTCTCAGTTCTGGATCATCAGACGGAAGCACGCTTGAACCATTCGAGAGGAAATCACCATCGGGTGCATAACCTTCTCCAGTTACTTTTGGACTTGAACTAATGGTGTGAAGCGATTGCACCACCATTTTGTTTTGAGTCAAAGTACCTGTCTTGTCAGAACAAATCGTGGTCACTGAACCGAGGGTTTCCACAGCAGGAAGCTTCCGAATCAACGCTTGGCGGCGAACCATTCGCTGAGTCCCGATCGCTAACGTCACGGTAATGACCGCAGGCAAGCCTTCCGGTACAACCGCAACTGCCATACTGAGAGCCGTTTGCAGCAAGTTCTGGAGTTTAGTGAAGTCGCGTGTGAAGATCAAGCCACCGATCACCACAATCCCGACGAGAATCAGCGCTCCGGTTACGAGAGCTTTACTGAGTTGATCCATCCGTTTCTGTAACGGAGTTGGTTCCGATTCCACACCTTGAATTTGGGCTGCAATCTTTCCTAACTCCGTCCGCATTCCGGTTCCTGTAACCAATACCGTACCGCGACCGTTTACAACTTCGGTTCCTTGATAGGTCATGTTAATGCGATCGGCAGGCATCGCATCTTCTTTGACGACCGCATTCGCATTCTTGTTAACGGCTTCAGCTTCTCCGGTCAGCGCAGCTTCTCGGACTTGCAAATTCGCAGCTTCCAAAATCCGTCCGTCTGCGGCAACTTGTACACCCGCCTCAACCAGCATCACATCCCCAGGGACGAGATACTTAGAATCGACTTCGATCACTTTTCCGCTCCGAAGAATACGGACTCGTGGCGATGAAAGTTGCTTCAATGCAGCCAGCGCTTGTTCTGCGCGACTTTCCTGAACGTAACCTAATGCGCCGTTCAGAATGACGATCGCTAGAATTGCGATCGTGTCTTTGAAGGGCACTTCGCCTTCTTTGAGGTTGCCTTGGGTCAATGCAAGCAGGTCTAGAAGTCCGGAAACCAATGCCACCCCGATCAGCATCAATAACATGACGTTCTTGAACTGATCGATCAAGATTTCCCAGGGGCTGCGTCCACCTGTTTCTTCGAGTTCATTGGTTCCATATTGCTCAAGACGGAGTGCCGCTTCTTGATCGCTGAGTCCCGTCTTGACATCGCTATTCAGTGTTGAAAGCGATCCTTTGGTATCGATGGTATGCCAAGCTGTCGTTGGCGATGGGAGGGAATGAGCAGACATAAAAGATCTCTGGAGTTAGGGGATAAATGCCTACAGCACCTTATCATAGTGCTAAATGCCAAAACATGGCACTATTAAATAGTATTATTTTTCAAAGTTTCGTTATAAGATTCAGACAATACAGGTTCAGGGAACGGGTGTGAAGCGTCTAAAGGTACAAAGTTTTAACACTAATGACACATCAATGACACATGGTAAGTCCTCCGTTTCTTTCTCCTCAACTGGTCGGACGACAGCAAGAACTGGCGCAAGTTAGTCAAATTTTGTTGAGCGATCGAGATGTTTTGTTAGCAGGTGTACCGGGGATCGGGCGACGAACCCTGATTCGTGCGGCGGCTCGTGATTGTGGTGCGAAAGTTCTCGAAATCGATTGCCTCCGCGCGATGAACTATGCGAGATTTCTTCAACTGCTTGCAGATGCGATCGTGTCTACTTACGACTCTCCAGAAGAACTCCGCTTCATCGATCGCTGGAGTAAAGAGCATCCGTTTGTGCTGCGATCGACCAAGACTAGACCTCAACTGACTTGGCATACTTCTGCTGGAAAGGAATCCGTTTTGTTTGAAGCGCTATTAACGCTGCCGCAAGCTTTAGCAGAATGGTCAAATAGCCGCGTGGTGATTGTTTTTCTCAATTTTCCGCATTTGCGATCGTTCGATCGGGCGAGCAAATGGGAACAGCGCTTGCGTCAGGAAGTGGAGCAACAAAGCCGAGTGAGCTATGCACTAATCGCTACCGTTGCAGAACGCAGTTCAGAGTCGAATGATTTACCTGTAGTTTCGCTCAGTCCAGTGTGTGATCAAACGATGCAGACCTGGATTGCTAAGACGATGTTAGCGGAGGGACTAGAATTCGAGCCAGAAAGCCTCTTACTGTTCCTTAGCTATGTGCAAGGTCATTTTGGAGATGCAATCACCTTAGCGCGGCGAATTTGGTTGGAATACGGCAAACGGGAAAATCGCAAAGATTTTGAACCTGTAACATTGATTCAGCCGCATCATGTTGAACGAAGTGCGATCGGGCTAATCGAAGATCTGTCTGTCACCTTTGAATCACTCATTTTACTGCTTCCTCACAGTCAAGTCCGAGTTCTCGAAAGTCTTGCACTTGATCCTACGGATAGCCCTCATGCACGTGAGTATATTCAGAAACATAACTTATCCCGTGGGGGCGGATTACAAGGCGCACTCTCTAGTTTGGAACAGAAAGGATTAGTTTACGGAGCCGAGCTTGGATATCGGATTGCACTCCCGATGTTAGGCGCTTGGATGAAGTATCGATTGACGTAGAAAAATCTAGGATAACGATAATTAGCACTCTATTTATTTGCACAGAGTTTAAAACCCGATATAGTCAAAGCATCCACTGTGTCAAAAATGGAGTATGTCAAAAGCGGGGAGTGCATTGAAACAGGTGCTGGAATCTTACAGCATCACGCAGTATCAGCTATCTGCGATCATGGGTGTGAATCGATCGAACTTTAGTCGTTGGCTCAGAGGTGAGCGTGATCCGCTTGCTGAAGTCGTTGTCGAGATTTACAAGGCACTTAAGTCTTTGAATCCGAAAGCAGCTTCTGAGTTCATTCGGTTGTATTTGGGACTTGAACCCGATGAAGAGATTTAATCTTTACCAGCGGGGGACTTTTACCCAAGTTCCGGTTTCGTTCGATTCCTGAGCCAGATCCATCAGGAGTTGAGAAGTTACGCCTTCTTTCAGCGAGGGTGCGACAGATTCCTGTCTGTCAATACTAATGAGCCATTGATCAATGATTCGGATAAAAGGTGCAATCCGCCCATCAGCAAACACTTGCTCAAACGCATATCGTTTTGGAATTTCAAGCTCTGTTAGGTCTTGTCCGATCTCTGCCCCCCAGAGCTTGAAGCCATGTACATAGTCTTTCTGATTATCACTACCGAGAATTAGAGTTCCTCGATCGCCATAGACTTCGATCCAATGTCCGCGCCCCTGAGTCGTCACCGAACTAATACAAATTTGACAGGGCGTTCCGTCTACTAATTCCAAAGTGAGATTGCAAGTATCATCCGAATCGACAAGCCTAAGTTCACCTGTTGCGGGATCAGGACGTTGAGGAATCGCCGTACTGAGATGCGCGGTTAATCGATCGACTTCTCCAAACAGCCAAGTAACATAATCAAATGTATGCGATCCCAATGCTCCTAATGCGCCGCCTCCTTGTTCTTTTCGCGCATACCAATTCCAAGGACGAGACGCATCTGCCCGACTCGACACCAACCAATCAATCTTGATCAATCGTTTCTGTCCGACATAGTTCTGCGCCAGTAAATCCGCGAATTGTTGCCATGCTGGAACAAATCGAAATTCAAAATTCATGCTAGTAATCGATCGATGTTTCAGCGATCGGCTATACAAATCTTTTGCTTGATCGACATTCAGTGCAGTCGGTTTTTCTAATAGCAAATGTTTTCCTGCATCTAATACCGATTTCGCCATCTCGTAGTGCAAAAATGGCGGCGTTGAAATGCTCACTCCATCGACGTTAGGAAGATTTAGAATTTCATCGATCGACGAACACGCAAGAGGAATCTGATGAGTTTGAGCAATGGACTGTGCTTTCTGCAAATCCCGATGATAAACAGCGACAACTTCTGTTCGTGGATGTGCTTGAAAACCTGGAATGTGAACCTTTTGCCCAAATCCCGTTCCAACGATTGCCACACCGAGTTTAGAGCCAGCCATGTGTTTTTGTTTTGTCGATCGTGTCTTGAATAGTTTAAATCATTGCGGAACCTGGGTAATTTTTGCAATTGCAGTACTTAGCCGAGTGAAATGATTTAGATTTAAGGTCAAAATGCGATCCACCGATGCTTTTACCGCAGCCTGAGCAATCAACGCATCAAAGATTCCGCCTCCAGGTAGATTGAGCGAAGCCATTTGATCGATCGCAGCTCGATAATCTTTTGTTTCTAGGGCAACTGCTTCTATGTATAGTAAATATTCACTAAGCAAAATCCTAGTATCTGACGGCAACATTCGAGGCTGGCTCGGCATTCGAGTCAAAACAGAATAGGCTTCTGCCAGCGTATGCGTTGAGATATAAGCTTGAATCTGACCATTTCTTGCGGCTTGAAGTTGGCTAAAACAGGGGGCATGATTTGGATGTCGCGGTAAAGAAGCTGCAACAATTACAGAGGTATCAAACAAGACTTTCACAATCCGATCTGCTCCTGATCGCAGTCTTCGCGGCTCTGCTGAATGAGTAGATCAAAGTCAATATGGTCTAAAGAATCCGTGTCAAACACAAGGATGCCATCCTTTTCACGTAGATGAGAGGCTGATAATTCAGAACTGTTCTGAGCTTGCTGCTTTAGGCTGCTGATCTTCTCCTTCAAAGTTTGAGAAATGAATTCCTCTGGTGATACACCTTGAAGCGATGCAATTTCTTTGATTTCTCTTTCTAGTGCAGGAGAAAGATCCATTTGAATTTCCTCGTCACTCGCATTAGCTCAAGTTTACTGCAAAAACTGCATACTGAAAGGATAGCGGTAAGACTGTCCCTGATTCGCTTTGATAGCAGCAAAACTAATCACCACAATCATAAACACCGCAAATAAGACGATCGCAATTCCTCCCAGCAAGAACAACCAGCCAAACACCGTTCCAAGAAAATTTTGATTCGCACCCACGCCCGAAAATGCCACCGCGCAAGTCGTAAGCGCGAGAAATATCCAAAAAATTAGACCGACCGTGTAATAAATTGACATCGACAAATGAAAGTTAATTGCGGCTCGACCTTGTTCATCGATGAACGGATGTCGATCGCGCCCCATTCGCCAAACAATGTAGGGAAATAATGCTCCTAAAAAGGGGATCGGCAAAACTGTAAAGACTGCGATCGATAATAATCCTGCCAAGTGACAACTCATTGCCCACCGTCGTGTTGATTGATCCAGATGCTCATTCATTTCCGTGTCCACTGAATTAAATGTTCATGCAAAAAATCATGAACTGTACCCTGAGAATGATTGATTTATCTTCTCAGAGCATTTGAAAATATGGTCGATCGTATTTTGATATCCAGACTGTGAGCATATTAATTCGATTAATTTTAGGATTGTTTTTTGTCATTGGTGGACTGTTTAGCTATTTCGGAAATACTAGCGTTAATCCGGTGACTGGAGAAAACCAGCGGGTACAACTTACGCCGCGTCAAGAGATTGTGCTGGGGTTGCAAAGTCGTCAGCAAATGGCAGCTCGACATGGTGGACTTTATCCTGAT
>JADEXW010000854.1 GCA_015206935.1 Pseudanabaenaceae cyanobacterium LEGE 13415
ACGCGAGAACTGCGGATCAAAAAGATGGGGCTAATTTTCATCGTTACTTGATAAATCCTGACGGGAATTTTAGGACAGTCTCCGTTGTCAAGGTATTATGTCTGCGAAAAATCCCCATCGTCTCTCTTTGCGGTTGATCCTTGTCGTTCCGTTTATTCTTCAGATTTTTGCGGCAGTAGGTCTAACCGGATATCTGTCGATGCGAAATGGGCAGAAGGCAGTCGAGCAACTGGCTCGCAGTCTGCAACATGAAACGGCAAGTCGAATTGATCAACATCTCGATAGTTATCTCGCGATTCCAAAGCTGATCAATCGACAGAATGGCATTCTGTTTCAAACGGGCTTGCTGAAACCAGAAGACTTTAAGACGATCGGGAAACATTTCTGGCATCAAGTTAGTTTATATGAGGTGAATTACATTCAATTCGCAACCGTTAACGGCGAATACATCGGGGCTGGAGATTATGGCGATCGAGCGGTCAAAATCGAAGAAATTCCACTCGGCAAACCGGGGACAACTTACAAATATGATGTGGACTCGAACGGCGATCGAGCAAAGTTAGTCTCGACTAGCAAATTCGATCCCCGAAAAGAACCTTGGTACACCGTTCCGAAAGAAACCAAAAAATCGGGATGGGGCAGAATCTACAACTGGGAAACAAACCCAGAAATTCTCTCAGTTCCAGCAGGCTATCCGATCTTTGATGCTCAAGGAAGGTTCTTGGGATCAATGGGAGTCGATTTGAACTTAGCAAAAGTAAGTGATTTCTTACGCCAACTTCGGATCGGACAAACTGGAAAAGCTTTTGTGATGGAACGATCGGGAAAATTGGTTGCGACTTCTGCGATCGAGAAACCGTATAAACTGGACGGCACGAAAGCAGAACGAATGAATGCGATCGACAGTCAAGACAGAAACATTCAAGCCGCTGCAACTTACCTTCAAAAGAACATTCAAGAATTAGCGCAACTCCAAGACACTCGCTCTTTCTCAGAAACAATCAATGGACAACGCCAATATCTCAAGGTGCTGCCCTGGAAGGATGAGATGGGACTCGATTGGCTTGTGGTACTGCTGATTCCAGAATCCGATTTTATGGCGCAGATTGAAGCAAACAATCGTATGACAGTGTTACTTTGTTTTGCCGCGTTAGTGGGTGCAACCGTCATCGGGATCTATACCTCACGTTGGATTACTCGCCCTGTGTTGAAACTGAGTCGAGCCTCGGAAGCGATCGCACAAGGTCAACTCGATCAACAAGTCAAAGAATCGAACGTGGCGGAATTGAGTGTTTTAGCTCGATCGTTTAATCAAATGGCAAAACAGTTGAAATCGTCGTTTGAAGAACTTGAAACTCGTGTTGAAGCTCGAACAGCCGAACTGAAAGAAGCAAAGCTCGCGGCGGATAGTGCAAACCAAGCAAAGAGCGAATTTTTGGCAAATATGAGCCATGAGCTGAGAACGCCGCTAAATGGAATTCTGGGATATGCTCAGATTCTAGGTCGATCGAAAGCACTTCCCGAAAAAGAACTCCACGGCGTGAACATCATCTATGAATGTGGTTCTCACTTGCTGACTTTGATCAATGACATTTTGGATCTGTCTAAGATCGAAGCTCGAAAGCTAGAACTCTCTCCGAAAGCGCTCCATTTTCCGGCATTTCTTCAAAGTGTGGTTGAAATTTGTAGCATTCGAGCGCAGCAGAAAAACATTGATTTTCACTATGAACCGGATGCTGTTCTCCCGACTGGAGTCAGGGTAGATGAAAAGCGATTGCGGCAAGTGTTAATCAATTTGCTGGAAAATGCAATTAAATTCACCGATCGAGGTTCTGTGACGTTTCGAGTAGAACACTGTGAGAATCGAATTAAATTTACGATCGCAGATACCGGAACTGGAATCGCTCCCGATCAAGTCGATCGATTGTTCCGAGCGTTTGAGCAAGTAGGAGACGATCGCCGCAAAGCTGAAGGAACTGGACTAGGACTTGCTATCAGTCAACAG
>JADEXW010000855.1 GCA_015206935.1 Pseudanabaenaceae cyanobacterium LEGE 13415
CGCCTAAGATATGAACAACAACTGCGACAATGCTAAAGATACGAACGGAACCACCGACGCTCAACATAGCTTTGATTCAAACGAAAAACTCAACTAGCATCGGTTTATGATCAGACGATTGAATATGATCAAGAACACGCGCTTGAAGATAATTCTGTCGCAAACCTCGATAGAAAATATGATCGAGCGGTGGAGATAGCAAAAATCGCTTGATATTTTGAGCATCTGTTTTCGGAAACTCTGCTCTGAATAAACCGAGCCTCCGCGTCATCTTATCAAGCATCTGCCACCTCGATCGATTCCAGGTATTGAAATCCCCCGAAAAGATGATTGCTCCTGTGTGTCGTGCGATCGCATTTTCCAATTCTCGCAATTGCGCTGTGAACTTCTCTAAGTCAACAAAATTAATTAAATGCGAATTAATCGTTAACAAAGTTCCCTGTCCAAATGGATGCTCTGTCACTAAAGAGACCTTCGGTGTATTCGAGACAGGCTCAAAATGTTCAGTGACTAAAGCTCTGTGATTTACTGAAGTTGCTCGTGAAGCGGTTAGCACACCTGCATAAACATTGTGATACTGATCAATCAAATTCGGTGCAAAACTCCAGCTTAATTCTGCTAATTTGAAATTCTTTGTTCGGGCACATAAACTAAACTCTTGGAGAAAGATTAGATCAGGATTATATCGATCGAGAATCCAATCCAAATCCGTTTGCCAAGTACGATCGTCATTGTTTTTGGCGATATTCCAGTTCAGTACCCGAACCGCTTTCGGACTCAGTGGTGCGGTTTCAGAATGATGATGATGGAGAACGGTTTCATCGCTACGAATAAATCGATACGGCGGCAGTAAATTTTTCAGTGAACTATTGCCCGTAAAGCCAGATTCCAACTTGGTCATATTCGATCCCAGATGCAACCGTTTGCAAACCTATCTTACTCCTTAATACAATTTAACGCTGTTTAATCGATCGTTTACCAAAGCGCACATTTAGAAGCAAGTTAGAATTTTATAAATAGCGGGAGAGCAAAAATCTATGGCACAGGCAACTCTAAATCAAATTCTGAATCAACTAGAAGAGCTGGAGCCAGAAGAGTTAGAGCAATTGACTCAAGCCATTCATCAACAGTTGAATTGTCAGAAGGAACGAGCTGATCGTACAGCAGTTCATGAAGCTTTGCTTGCCTCCGGATTGGTAAAACGAATTAGACAACCTATTCAACACTCTGTTGAGCGCCAACTTCTTGAGATTGAAGGAGAACCTGTGTCTGAAACCATTATTCAGGAACGTCGATAAATGCTTGTCTTTAGGTTGCAGTTATCCTTTCTCTCCAATCTCCGAATCACCCTCTCCCTCTAATTTCAAGCGAATTGTATGCGAAAAGTTCTCGCCTTTGGGATCGCCAAAGTAAAACTCGATCGAGTTACTCGACAATCGTTCTAAGGCTTTCAACATCGATCGTAGACTTGGAGTACTTGCACCCGTATCTTCGTAAAGCCTGTCGGATAAGCTATTCACTCGTTTCCAAGTGGTATAGAGTTTCGCGATCGCATGTTCTAACTGTGCCGCTTGATTGACTAATTCCGCCGCAGAGTTGAGACAGCCTAATCGCATCGCTTCATCGAGTGCATTCTCAATGTCGATCGATTCATCATTCAAAGCTTGCACTTGGGGAGCTGCTTCGAGATAGCGAGAGAGCGATCGTGCTTCTCCAGTGGCTTGTTTCAGCGTATCTAAATCCGGATGTTCTGCGATCGCTTGTCGAATTGAGGATTGATGCGATTCTGGTAGTTTCTGTAAGTGCTTCACTAATGGAGCCACATAACGAGTCGGAATGGTCTGATCGACTACTTTTTCGCGAATTTCTTCTGGCAGTAAATCAGAACTCATTGCTGTCCAATCATCTGCTAATTGTTGAACTTCTCGACGAGTAATGCGATCGCCTCGTTTTGCGGCATCTGCAACCAGCTGTTGAACTTCTGGCTCAGAC
>JADEXW010000015.1 GCA_015206935.1 Pseudanabaenaceae cyanobacterium LEGE 13415
AATAAAAGCAGCACACATCTTGGCTCCACACTCCAACCTTCACCGATTGCAAATTGATCCCTTCCTGCTTCGCGATTCGCTTATGACACAAGACGATTTCAACAGCTTTTGCAGCAGTTTACCCGCAACAAATCACGTCGTGCAATGGGGCGGCTCCGATGTCTGGAAAGTTGGTGGTAAAGTCTTTGCGATTTGCGCTCTAAGCAACGATGGGTTGCCCGGTATCACCTTCAAAACTTCTGAAACTGCCTACGAAATGTTGCGAGAGCTGCCTGGACTTCACCCGGCACCTTACCTCGCTTCGCGAGGGATGAAATGGATTCAGCGACACGATAATCCAGGATTGAGCGATGATGATCTCCGATCGTATATTGCTGAATCCTACGACATTGTTATTTCAAGCTTTTCACGCAAGAAGCGCACCGAACTTGGATTGTGACTGCTGCAATTGAACTCTCCATCGACATCCCGCATCGACTTTATTCTTTGCTCAACCGATAAGATAATCACGCAGATGAGATTGACGACGCTTGAGATGGTTGAGTGTTCGGTGTTCTAATTGTCGTACTCGTTCGCGACTGAGATTCAAGCGGCGACCAATTTGGGAAAACGACAAGGATTCTCCAGTCATTAATCCAAATCTCAACGCTAGAATATCTCGTTCTCTGGCAGGCAAATCACCCAGCGCTGTTTCAGTATCCTGACGTAGCATGAATCCGATCGTTGATCGATTCGACGAGTCTTGCTCGGATGACAGCAAATCTTGCACGATCGCATCGTCTCCCACAAGTTGGTCGAGTGAGAGGGGAGACTGAATGAAGCTCAAGTACTCCCGAAGTTGCTCATCAGGTAACTCGACAGCCTGTGCAATTTCTGAGATCGTGGCACTGCGTCCAAATTGCTGAGTCAGTTGTTGCTATCTTTCTCTGTCTCGGCTGTCGTTATCGTTTAGCAGCACTGCACTCAGGCTTCGTCAGGATTATTCTGAGTCAGCACCAAAGCATAAGACGACGGATGCTCGTCGAAATTGACGCATCGCCTAGAACCAAGCAACAATCTTCGTATTCTTTAAGTCTTCGATGCCTAAGCAGATTGATATGGAGCCACCCTTTTCGTTCGGCTAACGACGTTGCGAGTCTAGCCGCATGAACTGACTGATGTAGATTGTTTGAAACTCAGAACCATCTCCTTTCTAGAACAGGTTTTAAAGTCTAGCTGGAGTTATGTCTGAAATTTTTGGGATATGTAATCCGCGATCGAGCGAAAGGCAATCGCTGCTCACATTTCCCCAAAAGCTGGCAGATCTCTGCTCGATCGTCTCAACAGGCAGATGTTGTTCGGGTGACGGTTCAACGATCCGACCGAACTTACGTCGAGACGTTCAAATCTTCCAGTATCCTTCAACCAAACGGTATCCATATTCAACGGCGCGTTTGGGAAAGTCTGCAAAGAAAGTGCGGCTGTCATCTTCTGAATTCCCATAGCGCACCCACCCTGGAAATCCGAGTTGCTCGGCGAGCGTGTTCATCAGGTGTTCACGAGCAACCGTATCCATATCGACCAGAATATCAGCAAACAGATGGGGATCGAGCGTGAGCAGTACCATCAGTTGCTCTGTGCTTATCTCTACTCCACAGCATTCGCGTACCATGCAAATCGCCCATGCCTGCTGTTCTGAATTAAGCTGCATTGTCTTTGCCATCTCAACGGTTATCACTGTCCTGCTCGAAGCACCTGATTCGCTGCCAGTTGCAGATTGGGAAAGGTGGGTGACACAACCGGGTCATCGCCCCGAAACCTGCGAACCTCGTAAATGCCATCGACTAGCTGATAGATTGAGAGCGTAGGCTGTTTGGTTCTGCCCAAAAACTGCACTCCACCGAGTGCCGCATAATCTGCAATCCAGTACTCACCAATCCCGAATGCTGCATAGTCTTCCACTTTGCGAGCATAATCGTTCTGCCAATTCGTATTTACCACTTCTACGACTAATTTGATCGATTGTCCGAGCGTCATCACAGGTTCTTGACCCCAGAGCGGTTCATTCTTAAGCTGCGATCGATCCAAAACTGCTAAATCTGGGCGGAATCCAGTGAGATTGCCCAAGGGTTTGATCAAACACCGCTGTGGAATGAAGTAGGGCAATTCTAGAGTATCGATCTGAACGTTCAGCTTGCGACTGATGAATGCGGCGACTTCTTCGTGGGGTCCGGTCGGTTCCAAATCAAAAATTTCTCCATCGATTAACTCATAGCGATCGTCATCTCCGTACTGAGCGAGGAACTGATCAAAGGTGAAAGGTCGTTGCTGTAGAAGAGTCGTCACTGGAATTTCACCTCATCGAATGAGAGATGTGTTCTATCATCTTACCAAACGGTCTCCGGAACACTGAAACACACGCGATCGCACAAATCAACACATGAACGCTGCTCAAACTGCCAAAGATTGCGATTGCTAATCAATTCCACTCGGTACTTTGAGAGAATTTTGCTGATGTTCGTGACAGCCTAACCCCGTTCGTGGGAATTCTCTTTTTAAGGTAGACACCCTCAGCGTCAGTGAGCGTGTCTATTTTGATTGCCAGTGCCCTCCTGCATTTTTTGAGTTTCTATGTTTCCAACGCTCACCTTTAATGAACTTGCCACCACGCTAATCGTTCCAGTCTCTCAACCCCAGGAATTTCGTCTCGACTCCCTCTATCAGCGTGGCATTGTTGATCGCTCATGGTCAATCATCGAGCCACCTCTGTATGCGTATGGTCAGATTCAATTAAAGTTTGCTCAGGGAACAATTTCAGTCGAACCGAACCGAATTGGATTGATTCATCAGCAAAGCGACATTGATGCGGCAAAGAGTTGGAGTCTAGCGAGCGCCCGACGTTGTATCGCCTGTTTTCCCAACTTTGCATACGAAGGCATCGGGTTCTGCTTGACTGGAATCTTGAGAGTTTCAGAACCCCACACGCAACCGGAAGCCCTGCTGCGGCAAACACTCTTACCGGTCGGACAATGGCACTCGATCGAACAGATTGATCCCTGTGTTGTTCTCAAACTGGTGTACCCATTACCTGGACGAGAGCTGGCGCTGCTCGTTGCAGAGGGCGGAATCAAGGAACAAGACACAATGCAACCGACGATCAATCTGAGAGCGACACTGATGTACACCGTTTCTGAGGTAGAGTCAGCCCATCGTGTCGCTGCACTCAACACAGCCTTGGATCGCTATATCGAAGATGTGAAGCTCTGCAAATCGCTGATCAAACACTATTGTCAGCAGATCCTTGGCACACAGCCAAGGGTTGCCACACGATCGCGCCGACGCATTCGAGTGGTGCGATCGATCATTGCTGCCCAACCTTAAAGCTGTTGGACTTGAAAGACTAACTCTGGCTCATTCCACAGCAACTCGCTCGGACGATCAGCAATCAGTTCTGTCGCAAAGACTTTAGCAATCTCTAGCGCTTCGGATCGCGGATCAGTTCCAGAACGACTCGATCGCAGCAGCGCTCGTTGCTCTTCTGTATAATCAACCACTAGAAAAGCTGCACCTGTATTCGCAACATGGTGATGACTCTGGTGTTGATAGTCAGTTGTCCAATAGAATTCCATCGTGGATGCGCTGTGTCTATTTTGACTTAAATATACGCTTTCAGGATACCGGATCGAAGCCGTAATCGTGCAGATTTGAGCGATCCATGGATTGTGTCGATCGCATTGAGATCGAAGCGCCTGAAAGTTATGAGTTGCTCACACGGCTCTGGTCGCAATCTGTTAGACATCGACAAGCATCCTGGATCGTAACTGAAGTACTTTAGCCGCCAAGCGTCAAGACCTGATAAGGGATTTATAAAATCTTGTCGTTCGACGCGCTGCACTGTCGCTCAATCTTCGAGAAGGGCAACTCTAAACCCGATACTCATGAATTTGATAATCTGTCATGTTGACGACTGCTCCAGACCTTTCCACCGCAATTTTACCGATCGATGCCGTTCAACCGCTTCAAATTGATCCGTCCCCCGCTGTTTCTTTCTCAACTTCCTATCCTGCAAGCAATCTTCCTTTTGAATTAACCGCAGAAGCAATCAATCCTAAAATTCGCTTATTTGCCACCCTCACCAGCGAGATCGATCTCACCGTCAAAGCTTACACTGCTTCGGTCAGAGACTTAGGAACGCTGTTTGCAAAAAACGATTACATTCTTACAGCCGATGAAGCACGGCAAGTTCTCGCAACGCTCCCAGCTCAGCTTCCGATTATCACGTCTGTTCAACGCCTTGATGTTGATCCGAGCGCACCCCGCTACGATATTCGTTGGTATTCATTATCCGCTGACGGAACCTTTGAGGTGAAAGCGTATTCAGATTGGCAGACGGTGACGAATCGCCTTCAGGGAATTGAAACTCAATCTACTCCGATGGGTGACGCAGTGACAGCCGTTTTGCCAGACTTGCCGCTGCCTCAAGCCCTGCCCGTTGTGAACGAGCCTATGCGACCGTCTTCGGAAGGTGTAGAAGTCACCGAAGTCAAGCCAATCGTTCAGCGGATGATTCAGAGGGTGAGCGCGATCGAGCATTCCACGTTCCAAGCCAAACGCATTTCTTCGATCGCCGTTCAATTCTTGCAGGCTGAATCGAACCCGCCCTCTGATGTCTTTCGTGCGATTCAGCCTGCTGCACCAGTAGTACCGGAATTTGACCTCGCTCCATTCACCTGGAGCTATCCGCAGACCTCTTCGATCGAACCATTAGAACCAATCCAGTTTGAACTCCAGTTTGAGATTGCAGAACCATTAGAAGAATAGCAAGCCCTCTGAAGCACCTCCCTACACCTATCGCACATGATTGAGGCTTTCAGCCATCTTGGTAAACTGGTCGGTAAAGATGCTCATGATTGTCCGTTTTCGCAGTTTAATATTCGCCATCAGCGACATGCCCGACTGTAAACGAATTGAACGATCGCCCACCTGCAACGTTTGACGATCGAGCTTAATTTTGGCAGGAAATGTATAAAATGGCTGAATTTGAGTGGGTGGAATGGCATCTGAGCCAATCCACACCACTTTACCTTTGACATCGCCGAACTCGCTAAACGGAAACGAATCGATGCGAACATCGACGGTCATGCCTTCACGCACAAAGCCAATATCCTGATTTGTGATCGACACTTTCGCCACCAGTGCTTCTTGGGGCACAATTTTCAAAATCGGCTCGGTCGTGGTCGCGACAAATCCTGGAGTCCGCGCCTTCAAATCAAACACCGTGCCTTCAACCGTTGCTCGAATCTCACCGTATTGCAAAGTCTGTTGCGTTTGGACGAGTTGACTGTCGATTTCGGAGATGCGCTTGCGATTTTCGACGATCGCTTTCGTGAGTTGACTATCGATCTCAGCAATTCGCTGATCGATTTCTGCCAGTTGGCGTGTGGAATCGCGGCGATCGAGCGCAATCGTATTTCTGACTTTACTCGCAGATTCCGCAATTTGCAGTTGAATGCGATTCAGTTCTTCTTCCAATTGAGCAATCTCCGCCCGATTGTTATCGACTTTTTGCTGCTGCTCAAGAAATTGAATCTGAGAAATACCGCCGGATTGTGCAAGTGCAGTAATGTTATTGAGAATCTTCTCATTCACCGCCAACGTTTTCTCGGCTGCTTGCAAACGAACTTGGGTTTGAGCCAATTGTCGATCGAACTGTGCGCCTTCGAGCTTCGTGGTGGTTGCCCGACTTTCTAGTTCCGCCTGATTCGACTCTAATCGTTCAAGTTGGGTTTCATTTAGTCCCGCGATCGTGCCGTCTAACTGCGATCGCACAAATTGCCGTTCTGCCATCAATGCCTGCCGACTTTTAGTGAGACTTAACATCTGCGCTGGAATTGCTGTCTTCGGCGTGGCAATCTGTCCGTCCAGTTCATCCTGGTAGTACTGATTCTCTTGAAGCAAGACATCCCGCACCGCTTTGAGCGAGGTTTCCTGCGCTTTTGGGGTGTTGGGATCAAGTGTTAATAGTAAATCTCCGGGCTTCACCCGCTGTCCATCTTGAACGTGAACCGTCTTCACCACACCGTTGACCGGAACTTGCACGTCTTTTACTGCACCTTCAGGTTCAAGCTTTCCTTGAGCCGGAATCGCTTCTTCGATCTGAGCGACACTCGCCCAACCCACCCCAACGATCGCCACACTCATCAATGTCCACAAAATCGCTCTCGACCATGACTTTGATTGCTGCACCACGGTAGGATGTTCGTACTCAGGTTGCCGAGGTTTCGGTAACGGGGGTAATTTCGGTGCATCAGCGGCTTCTGGACGAGATTCCGGGGATGAATTACTCAGGGTCATGTCGCCTCCTTAGCTTTGTGCGTCTTGTTGCTGATACAGACAGTAGTACTGCCCTTTCAATTTCATCAGTTCCGCGTGCGTTCCCTGTTCCGCGATCGTGCCGCGATCCATCATCAAAATCACATCTGCATTGCGGATTGTAGCAAGTCGATGAGTAATAAAAAACACGGTGCGTCCTCGAAATGCCGCCATCAGGTTCTGACAGACTTGACGCTCACTATGTAGATCGAGCGCACTGGTCGCTTCGTCGAGAATCAGAAAGTTGGGGTTTTGTAAGACGGTACGGGCGATCGCAATGCGTTGTCGCTGTCCATCCGATAGAGCAGATCCGCGTTCTCCCACCCGCGTGTTGTAGCCTTGCGGCAAATCCATAATGAAGTCATGGGCGAAAGCAATTTTCGCTGCCGTCACAATCTCTTCAGGTGTGGCATCGGGATTCGTCAGCGCAATGTTTTCCTGCACGGATGTATCAAACAGCAGCGTATCTTGTAGCACCATGCCAATTTGCTGACGCAGCGAATAGAGTTCGACTTTGCCAATGTCGTAGCCATCAATCAATACGCGCCCGGATTCTAAGTCATAAAGCCGTGGAATCACTTTCGTCAGCGTACTCTTTCCAGCCCCACTTTGTCCGACCACGCCGACAAAGGTTCCGGCAGGCAAATCGAGACAGACATTCTCAAGCTGTCGAGCCGGACTGTTGGGAAAGCGAAACGCCACATTTTCATACCGAATCGCACCGTTGATCGTGGGCATCGGAATGTTTTGTCGATCGCTCTCTTCAACTTCTCGCGGCGTATCAAGAATGTCGGCTAATCGCTCTAATGACAGTGCAGTTTCTTGAAAGTTCTGCCACAGCTGAATCAATCGCAGCAGTGGATTCGTGACGTATCCAGCAATAATTCTGAATGCAATCAATTGACCCAGCGTTAACTGACCTTGCAGTACCAAGATTGCACCGACCCACAATAGCAACAGACTTGATAGCTGATTGAGAAAGCTGCTCATTGATCCCGCTGTCGTAGAGGTCAGAACGGTCTTGAAGCCAGCCGTGACATATCGAGCATAGCGTTCTTGCCAATTCCAGCGCGATCGTAGTTCAATATTCTGTGCTTTTACAGTTTGAATTCCAGAAACTACTTCGACCAGATACGACTGAGTTTCGGCATTTCGTTCAGCTTTCGTTCGTGTTTGCTGTCGAATAATCGGTGCAACTGTTAAAGTCAGCAATGCAAAGAGAGGCACAGTTGCTAGAGCGACGATCGTGAGTAGAACGCTGTACCATAGCATCACCACAATGTAGATCACTGAAAAAACCGCATCTAGCACCACCGTTAATGCAGTTCCGGTGAGAAACTGACGAATGTTTTCGAGTTCGTTGATTCTCGTTGAAAGTTCACCCACGGGGCGTTTCTCAAAATACCGCAGCGGCAATCTCAGCAGATGGTCAATCACTTCTGATCCCAACGCCATATCGATTCGGTTCGTGGTTTCGACAAACAGCGTGGTTCTGAGTCCGGTCAGCAGTGCCTCAAACACGCCCATAATCACAAGCAACGTACCGAGAATGTGTAACGTATCGGCACTGTTTTGCACGATCACTTTATCGATGATCGTCTGAGTGATGAGGGGATTGGCAAGCGTAAACAACTGAACGAAAAATGAAGCAATCAGCACTTCGATGAATACCCGACGATGTTTGATCACCGCAGGCAAAAACCAATTCAGACCAAACTTTTTCTTCGGCGTATCTCTGGTCGGTTGCAGCAATAGAATTTCGCCTTCTTCGCCCCAAGCTTCGACAAACTCACTCGGTTTACGCCGCTGAATTCCTTGCTCTGGAGCAGCAATCACCAGTTCTTTTTCACTCGCTTTGAAGATGATCGCAAAGCCGTCTTGCCACGCCACCATCACCGGAGTTTGCAGACGAGGAATCGCGATCGCAGGAACAGTTGCAAACTGTGCGGTCAGTCCCATCAATTCGGCGATTGCCCCACAAAACTGAAGCGAAATGGTTCCGGTGCGCTGTTTCTGATTGGTCAAAGCCCGTTTCAATACATCTTTGCGAAACGGCATCGTCCAGAGCTTTGAGAGCATTTGAAAACAAGCCAGCGGACTGTCGATCGGTCCGCGTCCTGCCACAAATGGGTATTGTGATTTCCCTTTCCACTCTTCATCGTCTAATGCTTCAGGACGTTCTGGTGCATCAACAAGGTTTCCAAACGGAACGATCGCAGCTTCCGATTCAGGCGCGATCGCAGAATCACCCGGAACCGTAAAATAGCGCAATCCGATTAATCGTGCGGTCGGACTGGTAATCGACAATAGAGCTTGTGGGTCATCGAGATTGATTCGACTGGAGATCGCAACATTTGTCGCACCCCCGCTCAATAACCACAGTAAATTCGGATCAAGCTGTGCGATCGGAGTTTGTCCTTTTGGAAGAGTCAGCACGATCGCATCATCGATTAAGGTTCTTGCTAACTGTTTCAAGTTCGCTTCGGCTAATGCACGACGAGACAGTTCTGCACCCAGTAATTCGTAGAGTTCAACGATCGAGACTTGGTTGGCTAGTGCTTGAGCAAAATCTGCTTCTTCGCTCAACAAACGGCGAAACTCACGCACACTGACCATCAGACAAATCGATTCGATCGACGCGATCGCGGTTTCACACGGCAATCCTCGCACCAGACTAATCCAACCGATGATCGCACCCGGACGTAAACGCCCGATCGTCTCTGGAACGCCATTCGCTGCACCGTATCCCAACAATCGTGCCTGTCCATCATAGAGAATCGCGATTTGAGCAGGCATTGTATCTTTAACGGAGATCGCTTGTCCCATTTGAAACCGCATCGGCTGCACATTCTTGGCTAATCGCTCTAGTGCAGGAACCGACAAGCGATCAAACGGAGCAGTCGCGGCAAGAAAATCGTAAATTGTCGGAATGGCAGCGGTCATGCGATTACGAGTTGAGGGGCAGCAGTCGATTGCAGATGGTCTTGGAGCCAGGATTCAAACAAGCTATCCAATAGCTTTTGGCGAGTGGTGTCGTCGAGTTGAGCCGATTGACGTTGCTCTAATCGCAGAATCACAAACCATTGTTCGAGTTGAATCGGTGGATGCAATTGTCCAGGTTGACCGGACATTAATTTTTGAGCGAGTGTGGCATGAATCTGACTCACTTCAACCGGACCGATCAATCCTCCCGTTTGGGCTTCGGGTCCTTCGGAAAATTCACGAGCGGCATCCGCAAACGATTGTTCTTCGTCTTGAATGCGGAAAAAGAGTTCCTGTGCGATTTCGAGCTTCGAGGTTCGCAGGAGGGAATAAATGGCTTTGTCAAATTTAGCTTTGTGAGTGAGAAAAATGGATTCGAGTTGAGATTCCCACTGCGATCGCTTAAACTTCTCGATCTTAAGATCACGCAAAGCCAGCTCTTCTAACTGTGCCTCATTCATTCCAAAGTGTTGTAGCCATGCGGCTCGTCGCTCCGATTCAACAATTTGATTGATTTGATAAAACTGCTGCTGCGCGGCTTCGATTTCCTCGATCGCACAGGGAATTGACGCGATCGCGTGATCGATAATTAATTCTCGTCGCAACTGCGGCAACAAGCGATATCGGGCAAGTAAGCTGGGCAGTTGATCGATTGCAAGGGGGGTCATCTCCAAAGACATAGCGCAACATCTCGTAGAACATCAGCAAACCGATTTCAACGCTCACCAAAAAAGCGGCAACCCAGACGATCGAGCGCCGCTGATTGGGCTTTGTATCACAACAAATCGCAGATTAAGCACCGACCCCAGCAAGTTGAGGAGTCGCAGTCTTACCCGCATCACCCAGGAAGTGGTTGTCGATTAAATCACGGTACATCGCCACGGCGGATTCCCAGGTATTGATCTGGCTGATCAGTTGCGCTGGACGCTCTGCCTCTGGAGTCTCTGCAACGCTGTACGCAAAATTGGCGCTAAATAGCACGATCGGTGATGGTTCTTTTTCGGGGAGTTGCAGTGTGGCTTCGCTCACACTCAGTTGCAGTCGTCCACTTTCGATCGTATATACCAGATTGAGCGCTGCCTGCATTTGAGCATCACCAAACGATTGCCACGGTCCCGCTGCTAGGAGCTGAGTCGAAAGGTAGTCTGCTGCCGATTCTGCATCTTTGAACGGTACATAACCACGTAGATTGATGCCCAATGCTTGATAGTCTGCATGAGCCAGCGTTTCGAGATATTTCGTCGCCGACATCGGAGTTGCAGCTTGGTCGAGCGGCTTCTCGCTGAACGTTTCGATAAAGGCAATGCGGTCCGTTTGAGACAGCAAGCTCACACCGTTTTTGAACACGAGTTGAACGACTTCGTTTGTGTAAACAGGTTGTCGTGCCAGTTCCCATTCAGTCGGAATGATGCCGCTATAGCGCAGCATATCGGGATTGAGAACAGTGGGGTTATTGTTCTTTGCACTCACAACCAGAGCGAGTTCTTGAATATCCACGGATTCGGGCATAACGATTGTCCTTAACGGGTGGGCTAATGGCTGCGACTCGTTGAGAAGTTTCAACGCGATCGTCAAACTGATTTGTTGTAGAGCGATCAACTGCGAATAACCTGCGAAGATCTGCGGAATTCGAGCCACTTTAGGAATTGAAGATTCGTTAGATCTACAGGTCAGTTTTTCGGTTGAATCAGCAGTGTGGATTTTAGGTTCGACTAACTACTGATTCGGATTGAACAAGCGATCGATCCGAATCTATGCGACAATCAGTACGCTTGAACTGAGAAACAATTTGCAATTTCATTTCAACAATGACCCGCGCTCACCACGACCAGTTCGCCAAGCTTTGTTTATCCCCAGCCTACCGTCAATGGCAGGCAGAAACGCTTGACCAAGGACGGCAACAAGGACAGCAAGAAGGTAAACTCGCCCTCGTGCTACGGCAATTGACGCGGAAAGTCGGCACGATCGATGCGTCAGTTCGATCGCAAATTGAAACGCTCTCACTGCCAATGATCGAGGAATTGGGCGAGGCTCTGCTTGATTTTTCTAATGAGAATGATCTGACTGCATGGCTGGCAGAACGATCATCGCAAACCGAATCAGGAATGAGTTCAAACGGTTGAGCGGTCGTGCAATCGCTCACAACCTTATGCAGAAATTGGTTCACATTCAATCATAATCGAAGCTTTCAACGGTCATGCTCGATCGACGGATTGCTGAACAGGCTGAACCACCATTCAGGTCAACCTGTTCAGCGAACTCAATCCAACCTAATTTCCTTGGCTCTTCGGCACTCTGACCGTAGTTGTCGCGAGCGTAACATTGCCTGCGTTATCGGTTGCCTGGTAAGTCAAGGTATAAATCCGTTCATTTCCATTGCCAGAGCGTTCTGCTCGCAGGAAGACCCGTCCATCAGCAGTGATTTCGTAATCGTAATCAGTATTACCATCCCCTCTACCGTTGATCGGCTCATTGGCGGTGACTGAGAGAATTCGCACGGTTGGTGGAATGCCAGAGTCGTCGCTCGTCTGAATAATCACCTGAATTGGCACTAAGCGATGGTTCGGGGGCCATAACTGTGCAGGAGAAGCGGTCACTGAAAGCAGCGGGTCGGCATCGTCGTTGAGAATCGTTCCGATCGCTTGATTGTCTGCGATCGTCGCGAAGATGCTGCTCGTGAGATTGAGGAACAGCGTTTCATTCGCTTCCACAATTTGATCACCCAGAATCTGCACGTTGACCGTCCGCGTGGTTTGTCCGGGCTGGAATTGCACGGTACCATTGGTCGCGATATAGTCTTGTCCTGCAATCGCTGTACCGTTAGCGGTGGAGTAGTTGACTGAGACAGGTTTTTCACTCGGTGCAGCCAGCGTCAGGGTGAAGGTCATGACCTTCGTTCCAGATTGTCCTTCAGAGATACTGGTATCTGCGATCGTAATTGCTGGAGGAGCATCGTTATCGATGATCGTGCCTAATCCCTGATTGTCACCGATTTCAGCATTGAGGGCACCACTGAGATTCACAAAGAACGATTCGTCGAACTCGTCGATCCGATCATTGAGAATCGTGACTGAAATCGTTTGGCTGGTTTGTCCAGGATTAAAGGTCAATATGCCATTTGTCGCAACATAATCACTGCCTGAGATCGCGGTGTTGTTCGCGGTTGCATAATTCACGCTAATCGGTTTAGCGCTCGTTTCAGAAAGACTAACCGTGAAGGTCATCACCTGCGTTCCGTTATCGCCTTCGGTTAGGGTGCGATCGCTAATGGCAATCGTTGGGGGTGCGTCGTTATCGACGATCGTTCCAACGGCTTGAGCATCGATCATCCGAGCATTGGTGACGTTGCTGAGATTGACCAAGAAGGTTTCATTGAATTCATCGACGCGATCGCCCTGGATCGCAACGCGAATCGTTTGAGTGGTTTGACCGGGCGCAAAGGTTAGTTTGCCGTTCGTTGCGGTGTAGTCGCTGCCTGCAATCGCGGTTCCATCGGCAGTACTGTAATCGATCGTCACCGGGCGATCGCTGACTTCAGAGAGCGAGACGGTAAAGGTCGCCGTGAGCGTTCCATCATCGCCTTCTGTAATCGTGCGATCTGCAATCACGATCGTTGGAAGTGATTTCACATTCACGATTAAAGTATCGCGACTGACGGCTCCATCTTTATCGACAACGGTGAGTGTGGCAGTATAAGTGCCTGCGGTCGCGTAGGTGTAGGTCGGATTGAGAACGCCGCTCGTGGTATTCCCGTCACCGAAATCCCAAGTCACAGTATGGGTATCGAGAATACCTGCATCAGTGAACTGTCCCGCAAATTGGAACGGTTCATCAAGATAGCGGGTTTGGTCAGAGCCAGCATCGACGATCGGGGCAGCATTGAGAACTTCGATCGTGCGAGTTTCGCTCGTGATGCCGCCATCTTCGTCTTTGACTGTCAACGTTACGGTATAAATGCCGTTGTCAAGGAAGCGATGAGTCGCATTTGCCCCGGTAACTGAATCGCTACCATCACCGAAGTTCCAGGAATAGGTGAGCGTATCGTTGCCTGGGTCAGTTGCCGTTGCACTGAATTGAGCAACCGAACCTTCGGTAATCTTCGTATCGCCAATCAGAGTGACGATCGTTGGATTCGCATTGGCAACTGTTACTGTTACCGTGTCTCGGCTAATAGCTCCATCTTTGTCGATGACGGTAAGGGTTGCGGTGTAGACTCCATTATCGCGATAGGTGTGAGTTGGATTGAGCGTGTCACTCAGAATCGTGCCATCGCCAAGATCCCATTGGATGGTGTGGGTATCGAGGATACCTGGATCAGTGAGGGTTCCAGCAAAAGTGACTGGGCTTCCTTCGATCGCGCTTTGATCCAGACCTGCGTTGACGATCGCGGCTGCATTTTCGACCTTGACCGTAAAGGTTTGAGTCGTAAACGCCCCGTCTTCATCTTTGACCGTTAACGTCGCGGTGTAAGTGCCGTTGTCGGCATAAACATGGCTACGAGTTGCACCGAGTTTAGGTTCGCTGCCGTCGCCGAAATTCCAGGTGTAGGTCAAGGCATCATTGCCAGGGTCGGTGGCGATCGCCTCGAAGACAACGGTTTGTCCTTCTACCGTTTGTCGATCGCCCCGGATTTCGGTGATGGTGGGTGCGACGTTCTTCACGTTGATTGTAATGGTGTCGGTCGTCGTTGCGCCGTCACTATCCGTCACGGTTAGGGTCGCCGTGTAAGTGCCATTTTGACGATAGATGTGAGTTGGAGTCAGCGTTCCAGTCGTTTCCGTGCCGTCGCCAAAGTTCCACTTGATTGTGTGGGTGTCTGCACCTGGATCGCTGAATGTGCCGTTGAACTGAATCGATTCACCTTCAGAGAGGGTTTGGTCAAGTCCCGCATCTACGGTTGGAGCTACGTTCTCAACCGTGATCGTGATCGATTGAGTGGTAAATCCACCATCGCTATCCACCACGGTGAGGGTTGCCGTGTAGTTGCCATTTTGAGCATAGACGTGAGTTGTATTGGCTCCGGTAACGGCATCGCTGCCATCGCCAAAGTTCCAGATATACGTGAGGGTATCGTTGCCAGCGTCAGACGCGATCGCATTGAAACGAGCCACTTGTCCTTCTGCAACCTGAGTATCAGCTTGAAGCTGCTGGATTTGTGGAGCGGCGTTGACGACCGTAACTGTAACTGTATCTTGGCTGATTGCGCCATCACTATCGGTAACGGTGAGAGTTGCCGTGTATGTCCCGTTTTGCGTATAGGTGCGAGTCGGGTTGAGCGTATTGAGGGCGCTAGTTCCGTCGCTGAAGTCCCATCGAACCGTATGAGTATCGAGGAGTCCTGCATCGGTAAAGCGTCCCGCAAACTCGATCGCTTGTCCTTCTACAATCGTGCGATCTAATCCTGCATCGACGATCGGTGCCGCGTTTTGCACTTCGACAGTGAAGGATTGCGTGGCGCGACTGCCATGTGGGTCGTTCACCGTCAGCGTTCCAGTGTACGTGCCGTTTTGCGCGTAGCGGTGAGCAATCTCTCGCCCTTCGACTGGTTCAGAACCGTCGCCGAAGTTCCAGATGTAGAGGAGGGTATCGTCGCCTGGGTCAGTGGCGGCGGCAGTGAAGTTCGCGATCGCGCCTTCTGTTATCGTTGAGTCTTTTACGATTTCAACAATTTGCGGTGCGAGGTTGCTGACTGACACAAGCACGGTGGTTTCTGGTGAAACGAGTCCGGTGTTGTCTTTCACACGATAGGTGAATCGATCTTGACCAACGAATGAACGATTTGGGGTGTAAGTCACACTGCCATCGGCATTGATCACAACCGTTCCGTTTTGCGGAGTTGCGCTCAGTTGCAGCGTTGTTGGGTCGATCGTGCCATCGAAGTCGCGATCGTTGTTCAGGACGTTAATCACAACCGAAGTTGCTTGAGTAGTCGTCGCTCTGTCGGAAGCGGTTATTGGTGCCGATTGGTTGCCGACGATGAGCATTACGTCATCGATCGTCACGGAGCCATCTTTAGATCCAAAGCCCAAGAGGTCGAATGAGAGCGTGGCAAGGGCTTGGGGAGCGATGTCTTTGAGGTCAACGCGCACGATCCGAGCATTTGGAACGTTGCCATCGAAGACGGTAACTTTCGAGCCGAGATAGATTTGTCCGGTGTGCTGGAGGTTGAAGAAGGCATCGGTTTGAGTCAAACCACTTGACGGTGCGATGAGTGATTGCAGCGATCGCGCATCGAGTAGAGCTGCTTCAAACGCATCACCCGGAGCCAGTGTGCTGGCATCGAGATCCGCATCGACGATCGTGAATTGCAGCGCGGTCGCACCATCAGGAATGGTGAAGGTTTGCGTGAAGTTGCTCAACTGGCGGGAGTTTTCGCGTAAGACCGCTTGATTGGTGAGGATGCGAGCATCACCACGAGTATCCCAAGCCTCGGTTTGGTCGAAGCTGCCGTTAAGAATGCCAACGAGTGGAGACGATCGTAGTGGGGCGGTGGGGAGAGCGATCGCTCCGGTTGACGTGACACCGTTACGGATGGCGTTGAGAATTTGTAGGTCGATCGTCGAGGGAAGTTTGCGAACGCCCGGAGCCAGCGTGGAGTTCATCAACGCATACGGGTGTACTCGTGAATCGAGATGGCTACCGTCTGGGGTGAGCGCAGCCGTGAAGCCGTCGCCGACGAAGAGTTTGGTGTTCGCGATCGTTTGAATATGTCGATCGTAAGCAGGATTGCCTTGGATGATGCCTGTCAAGTGACCCATCTCGTGAAGAACGGTGGTGAGCAAATCGTAACGACCAAAGGCATCTGATCCAGTGGTAGCTCTGGAAGCGCTATCGGTAAGCGATAGCGCGAACTCGCTGTTTTCCCAAGGGGTGGAATCGATGAACCATCCTAAGCCGTTGCCGTTGAAATCTAGAGTGAGCGTTCCAGCATTGGGGCGACCAGATGAATCGAAGCCTGTGACGCTGGCTTCGGCGAGTTGTCCAGATGGAAGATCCGCGATCTCTAAATTGAGGTTAAATGGAGCTTGAAGAAATTCTGTCCACGCTTGAATAGTCATATTTTGGAGGTTAGGAATAATATGACCGCTGAAGAACTGCTGCAACGCTACGCTAATGGGGAAAGAGATTTTACTGGAGTTGACCTGTCTGATGAAGACTTCAGCCTCGCTCAATTGTCTGAGATCAACTTGAGAAATGCTATTCTCAATCAAACTGTTTTTGATTGTGCCAATTTGA
Organism: Pseudanabaenaceae cyanobacterium LEGE 13415; assembly: GCA_015206935.1. Taxonomy (GTDB): domain Bacteria; phylum Cyanobacteriota; class Cyanobacteriia; order Leptolyngbyales; family Leptolyngbyaceae; genus Leptolyngbya. Next base: position 16,570 of record JADEXW010000015.1, read on the forward strand.
GTGGCGCTGATTTGAGTAGCAGCTATTTGTTCCAGTCTAGTTTTGATAGCACCGATCTCAGCAACGCTAATCTGTCCGGATCTAATTTGGCTGAGTCCAGTTTCCGCAATGCTCTTCTCAGCAATACCAATTTCAGCTACACCAATCTGAGTAGTGCTACTTTCAGCAATGCTTCGGTAGTCAGTGCTATTTTCGATAGCGCTCTGTTCTGTGATACCAAAATGCCCGATGGAACCTGGCGCAATGACGGCTGCGACTTTATCGAAGAATGGAGACGTGGAGAATTCAGAGTCAGCTAGCAAGAACGCTGTGTGGGGATTAGCTCCATTCGGGATTGAGACTGATGAGGTTTTGATAGAAAGCTTTAGTTCCTCAGGGAGATTTGAGAAGAAATCGTAAATAATCCCCTGTTGTTGATTGTAAGCATCTGCATTTAACCGTGATTCAAGATCAGCCACACTTATGATCTGCATACCTCCCTCATTCCATCTAGGGTAAGGAGGTCCGCTGGGAGAGGGATTGGTATTTGTAGACACAGCAGCAAATGCACGAGGATTTGCATTTGCAATTTCAGCGATGTTTTGAACAGGACGATCAAGAACTAAGAGTACTTTCCACAAAGAGTCAGGAACGTTAATTCTATGTTGAACGTTACCGTCCGCATCAACAAAAGGTTTATCAGATTTGGTTCCATACCCACCAGCATAAACGTAAATTTCTTTTCCTTTCTCTGATGCAAGCTGCCGAGTAAACTTTTCTAACCCTGCCCAAAGAGGAGAATTGTGTTTCTCATGCTGAGGCACAATGTTGGTAGTTAGAAATGTTGCAATTGCATCTTTATCGTCTCTGCTGCGATCTGCTGAAGCTGCCAAATGTCCGCGTCGAAGATTAAACCCATCATTGAGTTCAGTTTTACTTGTATTATAGTCGGAGTGTTTAACACTATAGAAATTTGATGGCAGTTGAATGTCGCCTTTGAAGGAGATGTCTGGTCTTTCTTCTCCAGGTGAGAACCAAGATTTGTTTATCTGCCAACCTACCCAATTGGGGGTATTCCAGCCAGTTCCAGCTTGTGTGAGTCCAGTATACGAAACTGCGTACTGCGCCTTCTCTAACAGGAAGTTGTTTTGCTCTACTGGCAAATTTGTACTATTTCTTGCTTCTGTTGGATTGCCTAATAGAAAATGTTGAGACTTGAAGAAAACGTTGTCAAGATAAACAGTACTACCGCTCTCAAGCTTGAACTCCAGCGTCGCTACCTTGCCACGAAAAGCATCAGGCACATCAATCGTGAATGTTTCAAAGCCTTTTGCACCATAGCCGATGCGCCAGCGATCGTTTGCGTACTCGGTTGCTGTCCCGATTGCAGATGTCAAATTAATTTCTGGGGCTTCACCATCAATTTCCAGTTTCGCGCCATCCAAGGTTTGAAGAATGACCTTCAATTTGCCACCAGTGCTTGGCGCATGTAAATCGAATCGCAAAGCTCCCCAATCTGGAATAACAAATGGATTATGGACGATCGATTGGTTGCCAGTCAGTTTTAGCGCAAAATTATCGGCGAATGTAGCTCGACCTAGATTATCAAGATGAGTTCTAAAGACTGTAGACTCACTAGCAATCCCATTCCAAGTAATTAACTGTGTTTGCTTCACATCTAGTGCAGAACCATTGTAGTGCGACCAACCTGCAACAGGAAGTTGACCGCCAGCACTTGGGTTCCAACCAGGAGTATTGCCCGCATCAAAATTACCGTTGAAGAGAGTTGGGACAGCAAAATCACCTAGCACACGATTAGAGTTGAATGCTCCATTAACTTCAGGAGCATTGTTCTCGGTGACTTTCAATTTAGTAGAAGGTGTATTAACAGGACGCAATCCTAGCCTTTGTCCGCCGCCTAATACAGAATGAAACCATCCTGTTCCAATACCTTCCCAAGGCGCTCCTGCGTCACCTTGAGCGTACCCACTTTGCAAATGATCTGGTGTGTACCACGGAAGTGCGACACTATATCCTTCGAGGTCAAGATCGCCCAAACGTCGATAGATCCGTTCTTCATCTGGAAGCCAATCTTTCTGATCACCAGTTCGTTGACCACGTGTAACGTTTGCCGTGCCTGTGTACCAGCTAAGAGTTTGAATGTGTTCTTCTGGCTTTAATTTACCAAACGCAGCATATTGAGTCAGATCGACATTGAGATCTGCTGACCCAATGTTTTTCCCAAAGAAGACCTTTTCAGGAGCAGGCGCTATTAGGCGCTGGAAGTAGTTATCTGCATATGTCACATTGTCCCAAGTTACTACTGAAGGATCAAAAACATTACCCTGTGCGCCAGAGCCACCATTGTACTCATATGGATCGATCGTTGTAACCTGCAAGTCGCCCTCAAGCACGTTACCAGAGGTATCGCGCTTCACACCACCTGCATTGGGGAAAAACGTACCAAGACGTTGCACAATTTCAGTATTGACTACCGCACCCTGACCAAAGCCAATGAAATGAAGTGGAGAATTGAGTAACGCTCCCTGTGTACGAATGAGCTTACCTTCCCTGTCATAACCACCGTTGACTCTGCCGTTCAATTGCTGATCTAGTTGTACTAAGGAAGCAAATAGAGTATCGGCAGCAGCTTCAGCAAAGCCAGTTGTGCTTAGATCTCTTTCATTTACACCTTGTAACCAATCAGCGATCAACACAACTCGCTGCGATTTATTAGCAGCAGGAATATTGTAATTTCTACCCGTGAGGTTAATCTGTGTTGCCTTCTCTTCAAAATACCATTTCGCCTTTTCAGGATCAAAGTGAAGAACAAGCCCAGGGGTATCGAGTGGATTAGTTGTGTGAGTTAGGTGATCTGCTAGCTTTTCAAATTCTTCTCGCACACGGGGTGTCTGAATGGAGTCAAGCCCAGAAGTTAGAACTGTTACTTGCTGAAAGCGATTTGACTCTGAAGTTTTTGCCGTTGCAAAAGGTAAGCTAAAAGAACCGGCTTCTCGAACAACTTTACCTTTTGACTTAAATTCAACGCCCCACCAATAGTCCTGACCCGCCGTAAGAGTGCGATCGGCAGTGAGGGTAAATTCCTCTGAATTTTCGCTGAACAGTTCGTATGTTCTTCCGTACCGTTCCCATGTCCATCTTCCCGGTTTTCCTTCCGGTTTTGACCAAGTTGCAGAAAAAACACGATTAGGATTGTAATCTTCTCGTTTGGGGTCAGGATTAATAGCTGGTCTCCACAAGTCTGGGAAAAGACCTTCAGTCTTTGGAAAAGTACTGATGTAAACAGTCACTTCTGGACTATCAGGAATCACTCCAACTTTTGTCTTCCATTTGAATTCAATCTCACGTTGTTCTTCTTCCTCTGGAGTCAGTACAGGTTTTTCTAGAACGATCGTGGGAAGCTGAACAATTTCTGAATCAGTCTGTTGCCCAATAAAGAACGGTTTATTGACTCGAATATCAGTCTCAAAGTCTTCAAGAGGTCTTCTGAGCAAATTATTCTTGAGACTTTCGTCCGTTCGGCTTTTCGCAATGAGTTCAGCAATCTTCTCGCCGTCATAAACTAGAGTAAAATTCTGAATCGGATAGTTAGCATAGATATAACCATCCTGCGTTACAGAAAGACTACTGCCGAAGCCATCACGAACAGGATTTGTTGCCGCAACGATTTCCGCATCAGGTCCCAGCGGATTGATGACAACAGCTACATTTGAGCCAGCAAGAGGTCCATCAATGCTCGCGATGCCGCTTCCCAGCATGAGTCCATTTCGACCCATTACAAAAGCATAATCCGTTCCATCATTAGCTTTATAGTAAGCAACGTCCACTGCTTGATTTGAGTCAAACGCATCTTGCCAGGGTCCAACTGTATATTGTTTGTGCCAAACTTGGGCACTAACACCACTGATTGCTTTAGCATCATTAAGTTGTAAGGTTCCAAAGCCCTTCCCATCGTTATCCCGATTTGTGAAGAGCATAGTGTCGGACTTTGAGGTTGCAGCGATGCCAGATGCGCTCCCTCCAGATGAAATTCTAGCAATCTGCTGATGCCACTTACGACTGGATTGCCCCCGCTCAGACAAATCTACATTGACAACAATAATTTCACCACTAGCTGGTTTATCGCCTGCGGTGGTAATGAATAAACGAGTTTTGTCGCTATTCAGCGCCATTTGGCGAATTCCGCCTGGTGCATCAACAACAATGC
>JADEXW010000208.1 GCA_015206935.1 Pseudanabaenaceae cyanobacterium LEGE 13415
GACCCAGAGAACTCTACCGGGTCGCATTGGTCATCTGAATTTAGCGATCGCGATCATGTTCTCTACGACCATGACAAACGCTTGATGTATCTCCACTACATGAGCATTTCTTCATCGGTGTTTACGCGATTGTGTCAAGGTGAAAATGTGTCGCTGGCTTACCGTGATTTGTTCTTGCACTATCGCTATCTCAAATCACCACAAGAGCAACCCACAGAATTCAAAGCACCCGATCGCATTTCACAAGCTCGATCGATAATTACTAAGTTCCGTAAGCAAAAAACAAACAATCTCAATCATCGATTCCGCAAGCTCAAACATCAATTGAACAAACTGCGCGGCTAGAACGTCACAAACCGAAGCCCACGATCGAGTAAAATCAACCCTTTAAGGCGTGAGGAATCGGTGAGTAAGTATGACTCTTAGTGTAGTGACCGGAGCGGCGGGATTTATCGGCTCTCATTTAGTGGAAGCATTGTTAAAACGTGGCGATCGTGTAATCGGTGTAGATCAGTTCAACGATTATTACGATTCCGCTCTCAAATGGAAAAATCTCGATCCAATCCTGTCACATCCCAACTTTGAGCTAATCGAAGCGGATATTCAGAAACTTGATTGGAACGCGCTTTTAACCGATGTCGAAGTGATCTATCACCAAGCGGCTCAAGCAGGAGTTCGATCGAGTTGGGGCGCTGGATTCCGCACCTACACCGAACAAAACATTAACGCAACTCAGATTCTTTTAGAAGCAGCAAAATCTGCAAAACACTTACAAAGATTCATCTACGCTTCTAGTTCTTCAATCTACGGCAACGCTGAAACGCTTCCGACTTCTGAAACGATTTGCCCTCAGCCTGTTTCGCCCTACGGCATTACAAAGCTTGCAGCGGAACAATTGTGCGGACTGTATCACCAGAACTTTGGAGTTCCAACTTGTTCGCTCCGATATTTCACCGTTTACGGTCAGAGACAACGCCCGGATATGGGATTTCACAAGTTTCTGAAAGCCGCTTTGTTCGATGAAGCGATCGTCATTTACGGCGATGGTCAACAAACACGCGATTTCACCTTTGTCAGTGATGCGATCGCTGCAAATCTCGCTGCCGCTACTGTTCCTGAAGCCATTGGAGAAATCCTTAACATCGGTGGCGGAAGTCGAGTCGTTTTAACAGATGTGATTGCAACAATGGAGACAATTATTGGTTGCTCGATTCGTCAAGAAAAGATCGAAACTGCGATCGGGGATGCACGTCATACCTCTGCGGATGTTTCCAAAGCAAAACGCATTCTGAACTATCAGCCGCAAGTCTCACTCAAAGAAGGACTTACGCACGAGTGGAAATGGATTCAATCTTTGTATCAGTAATCAAAACAATACGAGTGCCCTACTGTGTATTCCCAGGTGAATGATAACGATTAAACTATTGGAAGATTTATTGCAGCTTTACAGCGACTAGATTGAGTGCAATTGTGATTTCTGAGGTCGTTTGCTTTCACCAACCCCACCGTAAAACGGACGGGGATTGACCGAACCAATTCGGACAACGCAAGCGGTGAATAGCCCGTTGAGTCGCTAGGTGCTACAGACTTCCGAATACTTCCCTAGTTCGGATTTCCTCTAAGCCTGATTGGATCAGGCGTTACGTCACGGTAAGCCATGTTTCTAGCGATGGGCGAAGGGACTTAAACAAAACAGTTTGGGTTATACCAATCATGCGAATTCCAGTTGTCGATATCAATCACGAACCCCTGATGCCCACTACACCCGCACGGGCTAGAAAGTGGATTGCATCGGGTAAAGCCATCAAGCACTGGTCAAATTGCGGTCAATTTTACGTGCAACTCGCAGTAGAACCATCAGGTTATGCCGTTCAGGATATTGTTATCGGAATTGACCCCGGCAAGAAGTATTCAGGGGTTGGCGTTCAATCTGTCAAGTTCACCCTGTACACCGCACATCTGATACTGCCGTTCCAAACGGTACGTGACCGCATGGATAATCGTCGATTGATGCGACGGGGAAGACGCGGGAGACGAATCAACCGTAAGGTTGCATTTTCAAAACGCGCTCATCGTCAGAAGCGGTTTGCAAATCGTCGTCAAGCTAAACTTGCTCCCTCGATTCGTGCTAACCGTCAACTCGAACTCAGAATCGTCTCTGACCTCTGCAAACTGTATCCAGTGGCAGAAATTCGATACGAGTATGTTCGTGCTGACGTGGACTTAACAAGCGGTCGCAAGAAAGCGAAATCAGGGAAAGGCTTCTCTGCGGTGATGGTCGGTCAACGCTGGATGCTGAAACAACTAGAGCAATTTGCACCCGTTGTGAAAATCGAAGGGTATCAAACCTCTAAAACTCGCAAGCATCTAGGGCTGTCCAAGAACAAAGCAGACAAGTCGTCATCTGAGTTCAACACTCACGCAGTAGACGGTGTAAGTATTGCAGCGTCTCACTTTATTGAGTATCGGCAGTATCACAAAGCGGGTGAGGATGGGGCGGATTGGTTCGGTTCTGTGTCAATTACGTCTGCACCATTTTTTGTGATTCGTCGTCCACCCTATAGCCGTCGTCAACTTCATTTGATGGTTCCAACTAAAGGCGGGATTCGTCGGAAGTATGGCGGGTCTACAACCCGTCACAGAGTTCGTAAAGGTGATTTAGTCAAGTCTCCAAAAGGAATTGGCTATGTCAGTGGAGACACTGAAAAGCAAATATCTGTCAGCGAAGCTAACTGGAAACGGTTAGGGCAGATCACGGCTAGTAAGGTGCAATTAATCCGCCGTTCAAACGGATTGATTGTTGCTTGATATCTCAAGTAAAGCCGTCCTCCGCTTCGCTAAAGGACGGGGTTTCTACCCATTTTTCTGATGAACAATTCCGATTCTTTGCTGCTTGATCAAGACTGGTTCGATCGCGGAAAAGAAGATGCTTGGGCAGGTCGATCGAAGCAACCCCCAGAACATGATCCACAAGCCGCCAGCTTTTATGATCTTGGCTACAGTGAAGGCGAAATCGAGCGTCCACCTGTGAGCCTTTTATCGGTTGAGCAGAACGCTCAGGGATAAACCCGATCGCCATTAATCGAATCAAACAAAAACAATCGATCGAGATCAAATCGTAACGGTAAGCGATCGCCCAATCTCAAATTCAGTGCTGGATCAGTTTGCAAATTCATCGATCGACCTTCCAACACAACCCGCACTAAAACTTCTCGTCCCAACGGTTCAATCACGCTCACTTCTGCAAGGCAATGTGGCTCTTGAGCATCCACCGAAATATGCTCCGGACGAATTCCTAAATCAAACTGTCCCACTGAAAGATCGAGCGAAACTGGAAAGGATTGATTCCCAATTTGAACACTCGAACCCGTGAACGTTGCTGGCATCAGATTCATCGGAGGACTACCGAGAAAAGTTGCCACCATCCGATTAATTGGTCGATCGTAAATTTGCTGCGGTGTACCAATTTGCTGAATTTTTCCGCGATCGAGAACCACAATTCGATCGGCTAAGGTCATCGCCTCAACTTGATCGTGCGTCACATAAACCGTCGTAATTCCGACTTGTTGATGCAGTTGTTTTAACTCCGTCCGAGTGCCGTCCCGCAACTGAGCATCGAGATTCGATAACGGTTCATCCAGCAAAAACACTTGAGGTTGACGTGCGATCGCTCTTCCTAATGCGACTCGCTGCTGCTGTCCACCCGATAACTGTCTCGGTTTACGATCAAGCAAATGACTGATTTCAAGAATTCTCGCCACCGATTCGACCCGCTCTTGAATCGTTTTCGGTTCTGTCTGCCGCATTTTCAGCCCGAAGGCAATATTTTCTGCCACACTCAGATGCGGATAAAGCGCATAGTTTTGAAACACCATTGCGACATCGCGTTGACGGGCGGGAACTTGATTCATTAAGCGATCGCCAATAAACAAACTTCCAGAAGTCGCCATTTCAAGCCCAGCGATCGTTCGTAGAATCGTTGACTTTCCGCAGCCAGACGGGCCCACTAATACCCAAAATTCGCCATCAGGAATTTCAAAGGTAATTTCTTCAACCGCTGCGGACTTGCTAAACCGTCGAGTAATGCGATCGAGGCGGACAGTTGCCATAAAAAAGGGTGGATTGTTCTGTAAAACGTACTCGAATTTAGAGAAACCAGTCTATCTTAGGACGTATTATTTTAATACCAATGTAAATTAATGTTGTCTAGTCGCATTCACCTGATCTGTTTTGGTTATCCCTACTTCTGTTCTTAATTCGTCACAGGTCTTGATCGTGGAAGATGAAGCAGTGACGCGAACTGCGTTAACGGTTCTTCTGGAATATCAAGGCGCGATCGTCCTAGCGGTCGGTTCTGTTCAAGATGGCATTCAAACGCTCAAGTCTGGATTTCAGCCAGATTTATTAGTCAGTAATATACGATTGCCGGATGGTAACGGGGCGAGAGTTCTCGAAGCGATTCGACAACAAGATGCAGAACGTGAACGCAACACGCCTGCGATCGCGCTCACTGGAGAAGCGATCGACATCATTCGCACCGATCCAGAGTCCGCTGGATTTGATGTCTATTTGTCTAAACCGTATGATTCTGCGATTTTATTAGCGACGATCGCTCGATTGATGGGGTAAGCGATCGCAAAATGCTCGATCGTCTCGATCAGCGTTCTCATTTGTTTTGAGATAGCCCGAAAGCCAACTACATCCCTCTTGTAGCAGCGCATTCAGATTCCATCGCTCTAAATTCCACAAAGTCACTTTTCCATCTTTGCTCGCAGTCGCTAGCGTCTTACCATCAGGACTAAAACTTGACCAGTACACACTATCTGCATAGCCCGTAAGGTTGGCAATCAGGGTTCCATCGACTCTCCAGACTTTTGCAGTACGATCGTCGCTCGTGGTCGCAAATCGCGTTCCATCTCGGCTAAAAGTGACGCTCGTGACAATATCACTGTGTGCTTTGAAGGCTCTGATCAGCGTTCCATCCAGTTTCCACAATCGAATCGATCGATCTTGGCTTGCAGTTACGATCGTTTGACCATCCGGACTAAAACTGACACTGCGTACCCCACTTTGATGTTTCAGAGTTTTGAGTTCTGTACCATCGGGCTTCCAAAGTTTCAGGGTTTGATCTGTACTGGCAGACGCGATCGTTTGACCATCGGGACTAAAAGTCACCTGATAAATCGGTTGGGGATGAGCTGGAAAATCGCGAATGAACTGTCCGGTTCGAGTCCATAACCGAATTTTTCCATCTTGTCCCCCGGTGATGACTTGCTGACTATCTGGACTAAAACTCGCAGAATTAACAAATCCAGACTGATCAGACAGCTCCTTGATTAGCGCTCCATCTCGCTTCCAGAGCTTAACTTTGCCCTCGTTACCTCCAGAGACGATCATTTCACCATCCGGGCTGAAATTCACCACAAAAATCTCATCAGTATGAGCGGGAATCGTTGCAACTTCGTCGCCGTTAAGCCGCCAAAGTTTGAGCGTTTTGTCTGTACTTGCAGAAACTAGCATCGGTTCCTTTGGGCTAAAACTCACGCCGTTTACACTATCCTGATGCCCGATCAACAGTCGCAACAAATGAGGTGCTTCCTGCCAAACTCTGATAGTTTGATCCTGACTTGCAGAGGCGATCGTCTGACCATCCGGGCTGAATTTCACGCCATTCACCAGTCCGGTATGTCCAAACAAGGTCGTGATCGGAGTTCCATCCGGTTTCCAGAGCTTGATGGTCTTATCACCGCTAGCAGTCGCCAACAGCTTTCCATCTGAACGAAACGCCACACTATAGATCGCATCCGAGTGTGCTTTTTGCGTGGTGATCAACTTTCCCGATCGCGTCCAAAGCTTCAGCACTCCTGCTGTATCGGTCGAAGCGATCGTCTGTCCATCGGGACTAAAACTAACGCTCGTAATCGGATTCTCATGTCCCTTTAGCGACCTCAAAAGTTTGCCCTCACGAGTCCAAAGGGTTACAACTTGATCTTGTCCCGCCGCTGCTAGCAGTTGACCATCTGGACTAAATGCCACCGTTCGCACGGGCTTGTCAGTCTTGGAAACAAAGGCAATGAACGTTCCATCCGACTTCCACAATCGAACTCCGTCATGCGCTCCTGAAGCAAATTGCTGTCCATCGGGACTAAATGAGACCGCGCGGACTCTAGCGGGATGAGCCAGAGATTTGATCAGCGTTCCATCTGGCTTCCAGAGTTTGACGGTACGATCGACACTCGCAGAAGCGATCATTTGTCCATCGGGACTATAGCTGATATCTAGAATGGCTCGATCGTGGGCTGCGAATGTGTTTAGCTTCGTTCCATCCAGTTTCCACACAATGATTTTGCCATCTTCACTCGCTGAGGCTAATTGCTGACCGTTCGGACTGAAACTGAGACGTGAAACAAAGCCTTGATGTCCTTCAAGTCGGTTGCGCTCTCGGACTCGATACACCGCTTTCCCCAAATAGGTTGTAATTGCGCTGCGAGTCGTCTCATCAACCCAATCTGAAGTGGTAATAATCCGTCCTGCCCGGAGTCCTTGTTTCACACCGTCAAATCCTCGGTTTGCTTCCACAGACGCATCTGAAGCAATCCCTAACGCATTAATTTCACTCACCACTAAGTCTTTGCGTCGCGCTTCTGCAATAAAAGATTGAACGATCGCAATGGTTGCAAGAAGGCTGATCCCAATTAATCCCAGGGTTAAAGAACGAGTTTTCTGCTTTTGGCGAGTCGTTTCGGCAGTTCGACTAGCTTGGACATATTGCCACTGTAAAGGTGCGGGTCTTGGCGTTTTCTCGCTACTTTGAGCTAACCAGCACTCCGTTTCTTCTAACAGTCCGCCTTGTAATAAACAATCTTCGTCTTTCGCTTTGTTTTGCCATTCTTCTGCTTTTAATAACAGTTGAGTGTGTTCTCGCACATAGTCGAGATCAGTATCCATCGCCATGAGCAATGTTTGAAAGGCTTCAGAAAAAGACGGCTCTCGAAAAAAGATCCAGTTCAATGCAGCAATTTTTGGATTAACGCATTCTGGCTTGACTTCTCGACACACGATCGCGATTAATCGCTTGTTGTGTGCGATCGCATAATCCAGTTCTCGCTGACACTCCTGAGATGCTACCGAATCCGGACTCAGGACAAACAGAAAATTACTCGATCTGAGAATGCCTTGAGCAATTTCCTCACGCCATTTCGCGATCGGAGGAATGTCTTGCCAATCCACCCAAACCTTACGTCCTGCCGTACAAAAGGCATCATACAATTGCTGAACAAAAATCTGATCTCGACGCGAGTAGGAGATAAACACTTCAGGCTGTTCTGTAACCGGGTGAATGGAAGAAAGCGTGGTAGATGACATGAGATGGAACCCCAAAATCGTTTTAAGACTGAATTGATCGATCGCACCCTTGGAGAAGCTTAGGGAGACGTAATATCGTTGCCTTTGCCATCACTGATTGCGCTCCAGCTAAAACTGGCTCCAAGTCCGAAACTTCCAGTTTCAATCCATTCTGATTTGAGTAGCGACCACCAATCACGAGCAAGACCATTCAATACATAGTCATAAGGAAGCCAGCCGTATCCCTGTTCGCCCCAACTCGTTCCCCAAGAGTTGCGAATTAGAATTGCACCCGGTTGAGGAGCATTTTTCACCTGCTTATAGTCGTCGTAGCCGATCGCAACGACTGAGTGCCCTCCTTCGCGTTTGTTGTCTTGTTTCGGGTAGGGAATGTGACCTTTGGGCGTGGCGGGATGCTCGATCGAGTCATACACGGTAAAGCCGAACATACACGGAAATCCACTTGCAAGCGTTAGTTTGATCTGGGCAAGCAGTTCTCCAGGGTGAAGCTGACTATCATCTAAGCGAAAGTAGCGAATCGCTTGATAGTTCTGAGCATAGGCATAACAGAAAGCATCCGGTTCAGCATCAAAGTTCGCTTCATCATAGGAATAGTATTGTTCGGGTGGAACGCCGAATAAAACCATTGCTTTCATGGTTTCTCGAACTGATGCCCCAGAATCGCCTTCACGCTGCATCAACTTCTGGGCGGTTTTGTACAGGAAAAGCCGGGACGCATCCACATATTGACTAAAGCTCCGACGCTCGAAGTATTCGACTAAGGCGACTCCAGCATGAGCGGTACAAGCATTGAGAGTGCCTTGGTCTTCGATCGGGCTACACCAAAAACTCAGATCGACCACTTCTGGTAGTTTGTAGTAGATACTGCCGCGATCGCGGTTCTGTGTGCATTCGTGCTGAAGGTCGCGACTGATTGCAGCATACAAATTTCCGCCCAAAACTCGATCGATGCGAATAAACGTCGGCTTTCTGGGTTGCTTCGGTGCGATGGATTGTAGTTTTTTTGGGTCTTCTTCGATCTCGTGACATTGTTTGATCAAATATTTGATTAATTCTGATTCAGCCTTCAACATTTGAAGGTCTTTGAGATCTTCAGAGAG